>JAJBBD010000264.1 GCA_020532355.1 Candidatus Cloacimonadota bacterium
CGGGCAGGGGGAAAAATCCCCCTGCACCCCCACCTTGTCGTAAGCTCATAACCTTATTCCTTAGCCCTGAAATTTTCAAAAGGCAAAAAGAACAAAAAACAAAAATCAAGGGGAAACCCTGACGCAGCGGAAACCTACACTATAGTAGCCATAGGGCGCAACGACGTTGAACCGATACGAAACCGCGCAGTCGTAGGCATAGTAGTTCCAGCTACCGCCGCGTAGCACACGGTAAGACCCGCTATTTGCTCCCGTAGGATTATTCTGTGAACCACTGGGATAGCTACCATAAATGTCCCACACCCATTCCCATACGTTTCCACTCATATCAAAAGTGCCCAGTTCGTTGGGTGCAAAACCACCAACCGTGTGGGTTGAATATGGTTGTGTCGAACCACCATTGTTCCAATAAAATGCAACCGCATTAATGTCATTGCTGCCACTGTAAGTATAATTATGTGTCTGGTTACCTCCTCGCGCTGCAAACTGCCATTCCATCTCTGTGGGTAATCTATAGCCATTAGCTGTCCAATTGCAACTTACATTGGTATGATTGGTATTGCTGGAATTCCATCCCGCAGGCCAGTTATCAGGATTCGTGCCGTAGGTGCTATAGCTGTAGCAGGGAGTTAATCCTTCCTGCAGGCTGCGGCGATTACTGTATTCAATGGCGTTGAACCAAGAAACATAATAGACAGGATAATTGCTGCCTACCCCATATCCAGAAGCTGGATTAACTCCCATCACCGCCTGATATTCTGCCTGGGTGATCTCGTATTTATCCATGTAAAATGAGGACAGAGTCACATCAGAGGTGCCGTTGTTAAATGTGCCACCCTCTACCAGAATAAAGTCATCCACAGCAACAGGATTGGGATTGTCTCTGGCGATTACTTTGGCTTTGTAATCTGTGCCTACTGCCATTCCGTCACCGGCAGGATGCCAGATGATTTGTTTGCCGTTACCAACGGTGACGCTATTACCTATATCACCGGATACGGCTGTGGGAGGAATGTCATTGTAGCTGACGCCATTATCGGCAGAAATTAGCAGGGTTACGGCACAGTCTGTATCAGCAGCAAGGTCATAGGAAATAGTTACTTGACCGGCAGAAGGGGTGGCTACCACATTGCTTACCACGGGTGCGGCGGCAATGGCATATCCTGCCAATGCGATCAGGCTCAGGGTGATTAATAGTTGTTTCATCTTGTCCTCCCTTACTTCATCAGCACTATTTTTTGAGTTGAGCTGTGTTTACCGGCGGTCATGACCACATGATATACTCCACTCGAGAGCGTGTTTCCATGTGTATCCTTCCCTTCGAACTGCACAGAATAAATCCCTGCTGTGTTATGTGACCGGCTAATAGTTTGCACTATCTGACCACGGGTATTGTAGATGCTGAGAGTCACAGCTTCCGGGGTCTTGATCTGATAGCTGATCGTGGTGCTGGGATTGAAGGGATTGGGGTAGATTGCCCTCAGTCCGGTTTCCAAGGGTATTCCGGGAATGTCAGGATTGCCACCATCCAGATTGACCAGAATGGAGGCGGGACCATGGAAGCTTCCGTGGCCATCCATCTCCATGCTGTAAAGCCAATAGTAATACTGCCCGCTTTGATAGATTTCACTATCGAGGAAAGAATAGCTTTGCTGGCTGGAAGTATTGGTGGGTTGGATCAGACCGGATACAATACTGGCAGAACTTAAATCAGCGGCTGTGCAGCGATATACGTAGTAGCCTTGCAGGTTGGTCTCGGATTGGGTAACCCAATTCAACTGCACATAGTTATTGGCTGTAAGGGTAGCCGAAAAGGAAGACATCTCCACGGGGAGAGTTTCTTCGGTAATGCCAAAAGTGTTGGATTCACCGAATCCGGTGAGAGCAAAAATGCTGCCTGCGCATAAAAGCAGAAAGGCAGCCACAAGTAGTTTGTGTCTCATGTTTTTCTCCTTGTTTTTTGGAGTTATTTTGTTCGGACGCAGTCCAGGTGATATCATTGGTATCACCTATATACCAGCTTTTTCGACGTTGGGGCTGAGAGAAGAACCTGCCTGATCGACGGTGTCATTCACTACGGGTGCGGATGTGCCATAGCTGGACAGAGCCAGCAGCCCGGTAGCGAAGGCAAACAGGATGCCAATCAGCAGTGTTGTTTTCATTAGTTACTCCATTTCGCAGTTTTTTGTTATGCGATGATTTATTCACTGCAGCGACTATATTAGAATGCAAATATCTGTCAAGAACAAAATGGGGGGGGGTAAATCATTACTATACCGCGTATTACACGTTAGCGTTAGCGATGTTTTTGCATCACTGCAAATTCGAGCGTTTATTTTCAAATCTGGATTCAGCTACTATATCTTTCATAGGGTGTTCGGCAGACATCTAATGGGGTATTCTACTTCAATTGTACCACTGGTCAGGTGGAATACTCTCCCAGGCGTAAGTATCGCATCGAGAAGAAGAATGCCTTTGATCCCACTATCCTGCACCTGAGAGACGAATACAGAGAGGACTCTTTCGATCTGCAGGCAA
>JAJBBD010000265.1 GCA_020532355.1 Candidatus Cloacimonadota bacterium
AATATGATGATCAGAAAGAAGTTAGCATTGTTAGAACATCCAACTCGTATGGCTCATCATCTTTCGGACTTGGACATTTGAAGTTTTGGTGATTGGATTTGAAGTTTTCAGTGAGGGTTTATATTTATAATGAAAATTGAAGTTTTCAGTGAGGGTTTATAACTCTGTATTTATACGGGGTAAGATGAAAATCGTAGATTTATCTTGACGGATATCGGGGTTGCGCATAACATGAACATATATTCATATAATGGAGACATAATGACAGATAAATGCTTATGTAAGCTTATATCAGATAAAGAGATTAAGGCAATTATGAATGATCTGCCTAGTTTAGATACGATAGGAAAACTAGCCGAGTTATTCAAGGTTTTTGGAGATCCTTCTCGCTTGACCTTGTTACACTTTCTATCCAAAGCAGAGTTGTGCGTTGCAGATTTGGCCACTTTAGCACAAATGGGACAATCTGCTGTATCACATCAGTTAAAGATTCTAAGACTTAGCCGCTTGGTAAAATATCGCCGAGAGGGCACAGTATTTTACTACTCTCTGGATGATGATCACATCCAAAACTTATTTAAGGTAGCATTAGAGCATGTTCTGGAGGGAAAGTGATAATTCGAGAGTATGAAGTAAAGAATCTCGAATGTGCCGGTTGTAGCGCTAAGATAGAAGGCGAGATAGCTAATTTGATTGAAGTAGATAGGGTAAATCTCGATTTCATAAATAAGCGGTTGATTATACAATACAAAAACGATAATGAGAACGTCTTGGCCAAGCTCAATCGTATTGCTGCCAAGATAGAGCCTGGAGCATTCTTTCACGCTCCGGGTGAAGACATCATAAATACTAAATCTGCTTATACTATGTTTATCTTTGCCGGCTTATTACTCTGGCTTATTGTTCAGATAATCAACCCTTCCTCAGGAATATTTATGATATTAAGTATTATGGCCTTTTTGATGGTTTCTGCAAGAGTCCTAAAAAATGCTGCGCGAGAAGTGTTTTCCCATCAGTTGATGGCAGAGCACTTCTTAATGAGTATTGCAGGTATTGGCGCTTTGTATTTGGGTGAATATACCGAGGCAATAGCAGTAATGGCTCTATACGAATTTGGTCAGTACTTGGAAGCGAGGGCGATTACAAAAAGCAAACAAACTGTTGCCGGCATTATGTCCTTAAAACCTGATCTCGCACATGTTAAACTTGAAAACAACGTTCAAGATAAAAGACTCAACATGGTGCATCCTGGAGATATCCTGTATGTGCATCCTGGAGAGCGAATTCCCTTGGATAGTAAAATACTGAAGGGCGTTAGCACTCTAGATACTTCCAGCGTTAGCGGAGAATCTACTCCTCAGCCAGTAAAACCAGGAGATGAAGTATTTGCGGGATACTTGAATCAGGGTGGTTTACTGGAAATGGAAGTTTTAAGAAAAGAAAACGAGAGTATGATTGCCCGCATCTTATCTCTCATTGAAAATGCTGTTGCTAGAAAATCACGACAAGAACGCTTCATAACTCGCTTTGCTCGAGTGTACACTCCAGTGGTGGTTGGACTTGCAGTATTGGTATTTCTGATTCCAATATTAATGGGATATCCCGTTACAATATGGCTAGAGCGTGCTTTGGTGTTTCTAATTGTGAGTTGTCCCTGTGCTTTGGTAATATCCATTCCGCTTACGTACTATATTGGGATAGGACTTGCTGCCCGCAAGGGTATCATCTTTAAGGGTAGTGTATATTTAGATAGCTTACGCCAGATTAAGAGCTTGGTATTTGATAAAACAGGAACTCTTACTACCGGAAAGTTAAAACTAGAAAGTTTCTTACCTGTAGAGGACGTAAGATTAGAAGAATTGCAAACAGCATTATGGTTGAGCGAATACAACTCCCAGCATCCCTTTGCGCTAGCAGTTAAAGATGCTATTTCTTTAAACTATAATTTCGATGAACAACATGAATTTGAAGAGATACCGGGACGAGGAATTAGGTTGAGGTATGGTAATGATCTATATAGAGCTGGCAGTGACGACTACTTAATTAGCTTAGGCTTCAAGAACGTTTTGCAGCTCGATGCACTAAGCTTAGTGCATGTTGCGAAGAATAATCGATATCTTGGCATTGCTGCTTTTAGTGATGAAATAAAACACAATATGCCAAGTATACTAAGCAGATTGAGAAACATGGGAGTTAAGAATATTTCGATGCTTTCCGGAGACAAAGCTTCCAAAGCAGATCAGGTGGCAAAACTTCTTAAGCTAGATTTCTTTAAGGCAGAATTACTCCCTCATCACAAACTACATGTCTTGGAAGATATTATGAAAAGCAAACATCACAAAGTGGCTTATGTAGGCGATGGCATGAATGATGCTCCAGTTCTAGCAAGAGCAGATATTGGCATAGCCATGGGGTCTATAGGTGCCCAAGCATCCATTGATAGTGCCGATATTGTTCTTCTAAATGATAAACCGGAGCAGTTACTGCAGGCCTTCCAGCTTTCCAAGGCAACTAATAGTAAGGTGTGGCAAAACATCATCTTAGCCTTGGGCATCAAGTTATTGGTTATGATTCTGGGTATTGCTGGTTTTAGTGGGCTTTGGGAGGCTATAATTGCCGATGTTGGAGTAACGCTTCTGGTTATTTTCAACAGTCTTACTTTAACCAGGATTGTCAGCACACTTGACAAAAATTAACCATTTTACAAGTTGGAAAGATCAATGATGATTATGGAGATATTATGTCTGTAATAATAAGCCTTCCCGATGGGAGTAAGCGACAATATCCAGAAGCAATTAGCGCATATAAGGTAGCCGAGGATATTAGCCCTCGTTTGGCAGATGTCGCTTTGGCTGCTGAAATAAATGGTAAGATCTGCGATCTTGAAACCGTAATTGACTGTAATAGTGATTTAATAATCCACACCTTTAAAACTGAGCAAGGCAAAGAGTTATATTGGCATAGCACAGCCCACTTGATGGCACAAGCCGTAAAACAACTCTGGCCTGATGTTAAGGTTACCATAGGTCCCGCTATAGAACATGGCTTCTATTACGATTTTGACCGTGATGAATCCTTTTCTGATGAAGACTTGCGTAAGATTGAAGAGCGCATGAAAGAATTAAGCGCACAAGATCTCCCCTATCACCGCAAGGAGTTAAGTAAAGCCGAAGCAATTGAAGTATTCAAAAGCATGAATGAGGACTACAAAATCGAGATCCTTGAAGAGATACCAGAAGATCAGATTATCAGCACCTACACCCAGGGTGACTTTATTGATCTTTGTCGTGGACCCCACATTCCTTCCACTGGCAAGATCAAGGCAGTAAAACTGCTAAAAAGCTCCGGTGCATACTGGCGTGGCGACGAAAAGAACAAGATGCTAAAACGAATTTATGGCATAAGCTTCCCCACAAATAAAGAACTTAAACAGTATTTGAATTTCTTGGAAGAAGCTGCAAAAAGAGATCATCGCAAATTAGGTAAAGATCTCGATCTCTTTTCTATAAACGATGAAGTAGGCGCAGGACTTGTGTTGTGGCATCCCAATGGTGCCATGATCCGCCATCTAATTGAAGCTCATTGGAAAGATGAACATCTTAAGAATGGCTATAAGTTAGTTTATACTCCTCATGTTGGACGCAGTAACCTGTGGCAAACCAGTGGACACCTGGGCTTTTATAAAGAAAACATGTATTCCAATATGGATGTGGAAGGACAGGATTACTACATTAAACCCATGAATTGCCCCTTCCATTTAAGTATATACAATGCCAATCATCACAGCTATCGAGAACTGCCAATTCGTTTGGCTGAACTTGGCACAGTATATCGCTATGAACGAAGCGGAGTACTTCATGGACTTATGAGAGTGCGTGGCTTTACTCAGGACGATGCGCACATTATCTGCACTCCAGAGCAAGTAAGTGATGAAGTAGAAAAACTGATAGTTTTCTCGCTGGATATGCTAAAAAGCTTTGGTTTTAAAGATTTCTTGATATATCTTTCCACCAAGCCGGAAGCAGCAGTGGGTGAAGATGCAGATTGGGATATGGCGACTGGAAGCTTAAGGGACTCACTCAACAAGTTGGGTCTGGAATTTAGCGTGGATCAAGGTGGAGGCGCTTTCTACGGACCTAAGATAGATATAAAGATTAAAGACGCCATTGGCAGAGCCTGGCAATGTACAACCATCCAGTTTGATTTTAATTTGCCAGAACGTTTTGATATGCAATACATTGGAGCAGATAATCAAGCACATCGCCC
>JAJBBD010000266.1 GCA_020532355.1 Candidatus Cloacimonadota bacterium
TCACGCTCATACTTTAGAAATTCTTCCAGATAGATGAACGGAAAACTGGTATAGGCATGTCCATAGCCACATTTGATGATTTCAGCGTTTATAAACAGAGAATCGCTAGCTCTGTAGGCATACGCAAGCATCCTGTCATAACGGTCTTTATGGTTCGTGGCACTGTTACTTTGATCGTATTTAAAAAACACTTCTTCGCCTTCTAATAGGTCTTTCAAGAAGTCACTGGCCTCAATGCCAAAATATTCCACATCTTTATTGGGATGTACGGATTCCGGAGTATCTACTCCAATTAACCGAATTCTCACATCTTCACCATTAATACTCGCAATAAAGGTATCTCCATCGACAACGCGGACAACAGGATATTGATCTACAGAAATACTACTCTTTTCGGGACAGGTAAAGATGCTAAGAAGGATGATTGCAGCCAGTGCTAAAATTAGTACATATTTCAAAAAGCCATCCTTAGGGATAGATGATATTGTTTTTACCCGATAAAGGATTTAACGCAGTTGCCAAATTAATCCCGTAAAGACTGCTAAGAATGCTTTCTTGCATCAATTCCTCCGGACTTCCGGCGCAAAGCAGGCTGCCTTCCTTTAGAAAAAGCATACTGTCGGCATAGTTGGCAGAAAGATTAAGATTGTGCGAAATGAGTAAAATGCCCTTGTTTTGATTACTACTAATCTCGCGCAACAAGCGCATGATTTCCAGTTGATAGTTGATATCCAATTGCGAAATGCTTTCATCCAGAAAGATGTATGGTGTTTGCTGTACCAAAGCTCGAGCTAAGTATACGCGCTGCTTCTCACCCCCGCTTAACTGGTGAAGAAGACGGTTTCTTAGTGGATACAAATCCATTTGCTTTAGAGTTTCGTTCACGATGTGACGGTCTTGATCATTATGGCTTTGCATAAGACCCATAAAGGGATAGCGACCCATCAATACTGTGTCGGAGACGCTATAATCGAATTCACTATGCAATTCCTGAGGAATATAGGCGATAGTTTTAGCCAATTCTGCTCGGCTACATTTGCCTAAGTCTTTGCCTTTAATAAGGATTCTTCCCCGTTTGGGTTTTAGAAAACCCATCAAAGCATAAAGCAAGGTAGATTTACCTGCTCCATTTGGTCCCAATAAAATAGTAAAAGCTTGAGCTGGGAGGTCGAATGACACACCATGCAATACTTCTTTATCTAAATAACCACAGGATAGTTGCTCTACTTGAATCATATTAGTCTGAAGGATCTTTTTTCATCTGTAGCAATTGAGCTTTTGCTTTTATTACATAAGATTGGGGGCCATTGGCTGCGGCGGCTCTCGTTAAATAGTTATGCGCTTGCTCAAAGTTATCTGTGGCAAGATAGATCATGCCAATGTGATAGAAAAGCTCGGCGGAATCCACAGAAGTGGCTTGTACTGCCATTATGTACTCATGGGCTTTTTCATAGTCCTTGCGCAGATAGTGTAGCCAAGCCATAGAATCCATGTAGCTGATAGAATTTGGCTCTTGTTTAAGTGCCTCCGAGATTAGGATTTCTGCTTCATCCCAACGCTCGGGTTCATTAAGCAATAGATAACCAAGGTTGTTCATTAGCATGGCATCACGTGGCCAGCGTTTAAGAGCTTGTCTCAGATACACTTTTTGCGGTTGTTCATCCTCTTTGCTTGCATAATGATTCAATATATTTATAACATCTGCTTTTGCCCCAAAACCCTTATCCCAAAGGTATTTGCTATAATTGAAGGCGGCATCATTTAGATTATTGGTACTAGAACCGTTTAACAAAAAGAGCAGATAGTCTTTTAGAACACTCTCTTCCAGATTGATGTTCACGGCTTTCATTATTTCCTGTTTGTTCTGCTCCAACTCGCTTTCGCTCAGATTAGAATGCAAGATGGCTGAAAACAGAGCCCCACTAATATCAGATGAGCTAAAGATTAGTTCTGAGATTTCTTTAATGGCTTTGGAATTCTTATTCTGAATCGCTTGAAAAAGCATTATTGCAGCATACTTGCTATCGTTTTCTGGTTCGGGTATTTTGTTGTGCAAGTGTTCCATAAGGAAATTGAATACGGGCTCAGATTGAGCTTGCAGTGCTGTTGTAGCCAAAACAATCAACATACCAGTGTCCTGGATTTGCACTATTTTATCCTTATGCGCAAATACCTGTTGCGGATCTGGTTTCTGATTGTAGAAATACAAAAAGCCCAACATCGCTTCTGCATCTTTCGGATAAGAAAGGGCTTTAAAGCGTTCTTCCGGCAAGCCTTTGTCTTTCTTTGTATCTAAAAGCGAAAGCAAAATGGTTTCAGTTAATAGGTTAGGAGGTGCTTCTTCCAACAGGGCAATAGACCTATCTTCATCTATTTCAAGCCAAGATAGCGCAAGCAGCTGTTGCATTTCCCACTCATTTTGTAGATGCGCTTCTGCCTGCTCCAATAGGTGGGTATTAGCTTTCCCTAATAGCTTTTTGTCGGCATTATACTTGTAATAATATGCTCTGGAACTGGGATAGCGCTGGCACAGCTGAGTTGCTGACCATGTCATGCCTTCATAATCTTCAAGGTCTTCGTATGCTCTATAGGCATCAATTAGCATGTCTTCATCGAACTGATACTCATTTTGAGCGTCTTTTAAGAAGCTTTTTAGCAAGTTCTTGGTTTCGGGTGATATCATAGATCGATAGTATTTGGTGGCATTCATAAAATATGCTTTGTGTAATTGCGGACTATTTGGATCCTGCGTTATTGCCATATTCAATACTTGATCTGCCACCCCATATTCTTGCCACGCAGAGAGATAAGATCCACTTAAAAGATAATATAGGGATGCCGTATTAGGTTGCGATGCATCTATCCAAACCTCTCGAGCTTCTGGTTGGGGAAAGTGCTGATGATTCACATGGGAACAAGCCCAAAGCATACTCAACACAACTAAGCCAATGCAGTTTTTCACGGTCATTTTACTTGATTTCGATACTATTTGAGATCACTTGCAGTTCCACCAATATGGGCAATTTATCTCCAGCCGGAAAGTATACTATGTTATCTACGATATATGCTTTCCCTTCGTGCCAGAAAGCGTAAGATTGAAATCCTCCTCCGATCAGGTGCTTCATATTCTTCCATGCTCCCACAATGCTGAAAGCATCAAATCCCGCCACTTGAGTTTGTTCTTTACTGATGATTTCTTCATTGAAGGTATCACCCTCAAAGTATTTTTCTCCCAGCATCTTGCGCTTCTCGATAAGCCACTGGTGATCGATGATATTTTTGGGCATATCTTCATAGTACACATTTACATACTTATCTGGAATCTCTCGATCTTGCATACGTGCCCTATAGATAAACGAAACAAAGCGTCCCACGGCATCATTGGAATATAAAGTATAGTTATCGGGAATTTTAAGGCTAAACGGATACTTCTTCCAAAATGCCGAGCTGATAACTGGTTGTTGGTAGGTTTGATAACCCTGTCTTTCGGCAAATCGTTTAAGAAGCAATTCGAAGATATTATCGCTTTGCATGGCTCCGATTTTTCCCAAGTTTAGTTTGTTTGATCCCAATAGATACATAATCAGTTGATCTCTGCTAAAGTGATTCCGAGCAATGAAAAGATCGCCTCCGCTGGATTCTACTCGGGTTATAAAATCTTGTGCCAATGTCTCTTTCATATATTGTGACACCCTGCCATTGGATTCTAAATCTCCAATAAAAATAAGGTTTCGATGTTGTTTATAATCCTCCACTTTTGCAATGGGTACCATATTCAAGCGAAAATATTTCTCGGGATATGCCAAAACGATTTCTCGCTCGATACTACTTTGGATAAATGGTTTAGTTGTTTTCCACTGTTCTGTATCGCAAAATATATAAACATCTCTTTCGTCGCCCATAGCCAGCGGTTTGCCATTATCGATTATACTGTCATATCTGGTATATCTTGCCTGTTCTTTGGTTGAAGGTTGACACCCCAACAGCAACAATATACACACTGCTAAAATCACATAACGCATATTATACCTCCTTTTTAAAGAAGATCTTCACGTAATTAATTCCGCTTATTAAAGTTATTAACACTACCAGCCAGAACCACAGTTCCACGCCTAATCTTAACCCTTCACTTATTTGTGGCAAAAACGCCCAAGCAGCCAAAGCAAAGATGATGCCAATCATCTGCATCACGGTTTTAAGTTTGCCCAGGTTCCCTGCTGCAACCACTATTCCGCGTTGAAGAAACACCTCACGCAAGATGCTTATCCCAAATTCTCGTAATGAGATTACAATTAAAATAATAATATTAAGATTAAAGGGAGGCAACAAACACAAACCAAATAGTGCAGAAAGCACCAAAAGTTTATCTGCCAGGGGGTCCATAATCTTGCCAAAATCGCTTATTACATTCCATTTTCGTGCCAAAGTTCCATCCACATAATCTGTTAGAGAAGCTACAACAAATACGGTAAGACTGTAGATGCTTGCATGTTTACTGTGGCATACAAACATCATATACAAAAACAACGGTACCAACAAAAACCTTAATACTGTTAGAATATTGGGAATATGTTTACGCATCTTCAGCCTCTTCTTCAGCTTTGCTGGTAACCACAATCGGCTCCAGATCATTTAGAGCAGAATCTTGTTCATACCTACGCAAACAAAAGTATAATACCAGCGTACCCACCAAACTAAGCCCAGCCATTAACACAAAGTTCCACCACGCCACATAGTTCCCCCAACGCTCAAAATATACCCCCAAATAGTAGCCTCCGCATACCAAGCCTACTGGAATAACTAGCATCATCCAGCTATGAACCAGATTCATTTTTTTGTGCCTCATAACATCCACAATGCTTATCAATTGTCGTTTTTGTTTTAGATATATATGCATTTCATAACTCAGCCGGCTGCAAATAAACAGTAATAACAGTAAAAGCCCCGCAAAGATGCTAAAGACAAGATGGCGTAAAGATAAACGCTGCAAATCCATTATGATTTCGTTATACGCATTACTCTGACTATCTATGTCGTCTGGATCCAGATGTAACAGCAGCTTATTCATAACCTGTTTTTTTGCTTCAATACCGGCTTTGTGAGCCGGAAAAACCACCGTTAGTATATCCGGAAACTGATAATCTGCCACCATTTCATCGGTAAGCGGTAATCCATAAGCATCTATCAATTCCATAGCGGCTTGAAACCCGGTTTCGTGTTCCACATCTTTTATTGCCGAAACACTTGCCAGTTCCTTTTTGATGGGCTCCACTTTAGTGGTGTCTGCCACATAAGCATATACCGGAAGACGCGAAAGCTTTTCGTAGTAAGCTTGTTCACTTAGTCCATGATTGTACGCCAAAAATGCCCAAGCTCCAAAAAGCACGCATATAAGCAGTAGAATCAGGTAAAATCTCGCATTCATAAAATTTCCCTATGTTTTATGCAAGCCAAACTAAAGGCTTTATTACCATCATGAATTCGATGCTTTATTATGTCAAGCAAAGTCTTATCGATCTCTGTGGTCAAATCTTTCATCCGCTCTTGAGGGTATATGAGCACCGCTATCCCAGCTTGCTTGAGATTGCGCTCTATTGCCTGCAAAATATCCTGCATCGTACACTGCAGCTCAAATCTGCTGATATTCCGTTCATGATAGGGGCTCATCTGCCCAGAATTGAGTTTCCTCCAAGGAGGA
Organism: Candidatus Cloacimonadota bacterium; assembly: GCA_020532355.1. Taxonomy (NCBI): domain Bacteria; kingdom Pseudomonadati; phylum Candidatus Cloacimonadota; species Candidatus Cloacimonadota bacterium. Next base: position 5,699 of record JAJBBD010000266.1, read on the forward strand.
TTAGCATAGATGAGATCGTATTGCCCATTATGTTCAAGCAGGTCCTCGCACAAAACATTAAGCTTTACAGAGCACGCTTGAGCGTTTTCTCGTGCCAGTTCCGTTAGATGAGACTGAATTTCAAGCAAGGTGATATCCCAAGCGGGACGTAGTAAGGCACACATAATGCTTACTATTCCGCAACCTCCTCCCAGTTCCAATGCCTTAAGCGGAATGTTATCAAATTGTGCAATTACTTCTTTATACAACAGCTCTGAAGCCAAAGACACCCCTTGCGAAGAGGCGTCTTGCATTATCTTTTTGCCCAAAACAGGGAGCAGTAGCTCCCGATATTTTGCCAATTATCTCTCCACTTAAGATAAAGCAAGCATTCTTTCAATGCTGTTTCTTGCTTGTTGGGCAATATCTTCCTTTACTGTTATTACATGACGGTGTTCTTCCAGGGCTTTTAACACATCCCTTAAAGTTGTCTTTTTCATGTTTTGGCAGATTGCCTTGGGTGAGAGGCTAACGATCTTTTTGGCGGGATAAATATGCTTTAAATAGTCTGTCATACCGTTCTCTGTGGCAATTATCACCTCATCATGATCTGCCACATAACGCATCATCCCACCCGTCGACATTACTTCATCCGCTTCATTAACGATGATAGGATCGCATTCCGGGTGTGCCAAAAGCTTATATCCCGGATACTGTTTGCGGACAATGCGCATATCCTCTACTCCAAAACCCCATTGATGTGTAGGACAATAGCCATTCCAGGTAATAACCTTACGTCCACTTTGAGCGGCTGCCCACGATCCCAGATTTCGATCCGGTACAAACAATATTGGCTTTTCTGTATCTAAGGATTGTAATACTTTCACAGCATTGGAGGATGTGCAACAAATATCACTCTCTGCCTTAACTTCTACGGTACTGTTTACATAACATACCACCGGTGAGCCCGGATGAGCTTGCTTAAACTCGCGTAACTGCTCGGCATTGATCATATCTGCCATAGGGCAGCCGGCATCCAAAACTGGCAACAATACTTGAGATTGTGGGTTTATAATGGCTGCGGTTTCTGCCATAAAACGAACTCCGCAAAAGACGATTAAGGGGCTGTTCAGTTCTTTGCTAAGTATAGATAGCTGCAAAGAATCTCCGCGATAATCCGCCAGCGCTTGGATCTCTATTGCTTGGTAGTTATGCGCCAAAATAAGGGCGTTCTTTTCTTTTTTTAGTTTTTTTATCTTGTTTATTATCTCATTCATCATATATACCTTTAGGCTCCACTGGAACCAAATCCGCCCGCAGCCCGCTCGGTTTCATCCAACCTTTCACATTCTTCCAGAATTGGAGTTTCTATGCGGGATATAATCATTTGTGCAATGCGCATTTCGGGATTGATGCACACTTCTTCTGTGCTGAGGTTAATAAGAATTACTTTTATCTCGCCGCGATAATCGGAATCTATGGTGCCGGGTGAATTTAGCACACCTAAACCCAATTTCAGCGCTAATCCGCTACGTGGTCTTATTTGTGCTTCATATCCCGATGGTAAAGAGATTGCAATTCCAGTAGGAACTGCAACCCGTTGCCCCACAAGAAGGTATAAAGGATCGTCCAAACGTGCACACAGATCGTATCCTGCGGCTCCACTGCTCATCCTTTGAGGCGCAATTGCATGGGGATGAAGCTTGCGAAATCTTAGCTTCATGATTTTCGGTTAAGCAGAAAATCTGCCAAAATCCTCAATAACAAAGTCCGTTCACCCAATACGGCAATGTTCTCTTTTGCCTTTTCGGTGAGGTCTCGTGCCATTTCGCGGCTCGTTTCAACACCATAAACTGATGGAAAAGTTACCTTTCCGGCAGCCTCATCTTTCCCCGTAGTTTTTCCCAATTTTGCTTCGATACCCTCAATATCCAAAAGATCGTCCACAATCTGAAATACTAAACCTATCTTAGAACCATAATCTTCGATAATGGCAAGTTCTTTGGCGGGTGCTTTGGCTGCCAATGCCCCAAATCTCAAGCCGATATTGATTAGCTTGGCAGTCTTATTGTTGTGAATGTAATTTAGAGTTTTTTTATCAACTTTTTTGCCCTCAGATTCTATATCCAAATTCTGACCTGCAATTACGCCTTTAATTCCGGATTCTGTGGCAAGTTCGCGCACAAACTGCACCTTTAAAGCATCGCTAAGCGAAGCGTATGTTATTAGTTCAAAGGCATTTATTAAAAGTGAATCTCCCGCTAAAAGCGCTACTCCTTCGCCAAAAACTGTATGACACGATTTTTTCCCTCTGCGATAGTCATCATCGTCAATATCCGGCAAATCGTCGTGAATTAGGGTATAGGTGTGAATCATCTCGATGGCTGCCGCCACCGGAATTATGGGCTCCAAATCCTCTTTATACATCTGATACGCCAAAAGAGTTAGATACGGACGCAAACGCTTCCCCCCGGCAAAGGTGCTGTATCTTAATGCCTTATGGATTTCTTTGGGATATTCATCCTTGCGGGGTAAATAGCGATCCAATATAATATTTACCAACTCCTGCTTCTCTTTCATGTCCTTTTTGAGTAATACATTAGGATCCATTATTCATCTCCTGAATTTTTGCCCGGGAGTTCTTCGCTAAGGATTTTTATCTTTGCCTCTGCCTCGCCCAGTTTGGCTTGACAATGCTTGAGATACTGCACTCCTTGGGCATAAAGTTTAAGCATTTCATCCAGATCGTTGGCACTGTTCGAAAGCTTATCCACAACCTCCTCCAAAGCCCGTAAAGCAGCTTCAAAATTGAGCTCTTCCAGATTTATCGTATCCATGCAATTCTCCCATAATGTTTTGATCTAGTTTACATTATTCGGGGAATCTGTCAACCTAAAATTGCATTTGATTGAAGTAGAGAGCCCTTTTTTTGAAGATGACAATGCTCCTGGCTGAATTACTCAATGTTAGGGCACTCGACCTATTCCGGCGATATAGAGAGCGCAGTTACTGTAGCGGAGTCTTACGGAAAAAATCCTTAAATCTGTTTTACAATAAGTGTAAGCGATCTTATATTCATTTAAGTATTACCGTAGGGGTTACCCGAAAATGGGCTGCCACGCTCCGTTTAGCAGAGGCAGCGGAGCTGCAAGAGAGAAAAGACCTTCGGCATTTGTGGCAAACAGAGCTTGCCACCCCAGCTTGCCACCCCATCCCTTGCACTGGTTTCCCTTGTCGAAACAGTTGGCCACCTGTACTGTATGTGTACTCGCAGTCAAGCGCCTATGTGAAGAATTCTCTGAA
>JAJBBD010000267.1 GCA_020532355.1 Candidatus Cloacimonadota bacterium
AAACTACCTCAAAAAGTAATGAATATGGTAGCCGAAGAAAGCCTGAGTGCTGGTCATGCCCGGGCAGTTTTGATGGTGGAACCGGAGTTTCAACTCAAATTTGCCGAGTTCATTGTAAAATATGCTCTTACGGTAAGGCAAGCGGAAACTAAGGCTAAAAGCTTTGTTCAGAATATATTAAATAAAGATATAGTTGAGGGAAAAACCTCACTCACGCGAAGTTTGGAACAAGAGCTGAGTTCACTGTTTCAACTTAAAGTAAAGGTTTCGGAAAACAAAGGCAGAGGAAAGGTAACCTTTGAATATAGAAACCTCGAAGAGCTGGAAAAATTCAAGCATATACTTAACAAACTGAGGTAAAAACGCATAATGTGATAGTAACCGGTGGCGCCGGTTTTATTGGAGCAAACTATATTCATCAGCTTTTTGCAGATCCTGATTTCAACGGAAAAGTACTGAATATCGACGTCTTAACCTATGCGGGCAATTTGGAATCCTTGAGCGATTTAGAAGCCAAATTTGGTGGTTGCCGCTATTTCTTTGAACAAGCGGATATCTGTGACGCCAATCGTATTAACAAAATTTTTACAGACTTTTGTCCAGATACCATCGTTAATTTTGCTGCTGAATCTCATGTAGATCGCTCTATAGATGGACCCTTGCAGTTTGTTCAAACAAACGTTATGGGCACAGCAACGCTTTTATAAGCAGCTCTAAATCTATATAAAATCATGTCGGACAAACAAAAAGAGGGCTTTCGCTTTCACCATGTATCTACAGATGAAGTGTACGGTTCGCTTGGTGAAACGGGTAGGTTTATCGAAGAAACACCATACGATCCCTCCTCGCCATATTCCGCTTCCAAAGCTGCCAGTGACCATTTGCTGCGGGCTTGGCACCGAACATTTGGCTTGCCAGTTACAATCTCGAATTGTTCAAACAACTACGGGGCCTATCAGTTTCCCGAAAAACTCATTCCCTTAATGATCCTAAACTGTTTGGGACACAAACCGCTTCCGCTATATGGTAAGGGCTTGAATGTACGCGATTGGCTGTATGTGAGCGATCATTGTGAAGCCATCAATACCATCATCCGCAAGGGGAAAATAGGTGAGACCTACAATATTGGGGGACATAATGAAATGAAGAACATCGATATCGTCACCATTATCTGCGACCTGCTGGATGAGCTGGAACCCTCGGCAAAAGGCATTAAGTACCATGAACTAATCACCTTTGTGCAGGATCGCCCCGGACATGATCTGCGCTATGTTATCGATGCTGGCAAGATCGAGCGAGAACTTGGCTGGGAACCAAAAGAAACGTTCCAAACAGGAATAAGAAAAACTGTTTACTGGTATCTGGAAAACCGTGAGTGGTGGAAGAACATCCAGGATAAAAAATATCAACTACAACGGCTGGGAATCATCAAATAAACATATCTACTCCAATTCAACTTAGTCACGTCGCTTATTTAGCTAAGCGGTAATATTCTAAATAAACTACTGATCATATTATTCAAAAAAGTAGACAGAGTCTGGGTATTTTCTAACTTCTTGTGTAACATCCAAATGCTTGATGAGATTCTCTCTTGCTACACAATGCGATGGAAAGCATATAAGACCGTTGAATAAATGGGGCATGGGTAAAGCCAGAGTGATGGGTAAGCATAGCTACGATCAGAATAAACCTAATTGAGGCATTGGAGTTCAAAGCGCATAAACTAACTATCACTTATTTAATATCTTATGGGCGGTTTGGACTTCAAGGCAGTGCATGATTACACGCCTGCTTTTGAAGTCCATGAGGCCTATTAAGTTCAATATCAGCAGGAACTTAATAGGCCTCATGAACTCCAATAGCATTGTTCAGAATAAAGCCCACCAAACCGATATCTCGTGCATAAAAAACCTGCTATCTATAGGTGTGCAACGGCCATCTATAAGCAGAAGAGCTTTGCGCATGGCTCCAATAGTTTTATGGCCTACCGCCTGTTTTCCAAACAGTTCAGGGAAGCACTACCTGTGGTTTATCCGGAGATTCTCCTTTCTGCAACGATAATCCTAACTTGATTCTTGGGTAATTCTAGTCTGGCTAACTGAGAATGAAGAGAGACATATATCACATAATTGTTAATAATGCCTTACTGTGCATCTTGTTGTAAGCATCATGGGCATGGTCTATTCTTAAAGAATATTCGCTGCGGAAGATGCAAGCATAAGAAACAAGGTGGTAAAAAACGATGAAACATTAAACCTTGACAATAAGGTGATGATACCGTAATTTTGTTTTTTATGTAATTGTTTGTAATTAAGGAGATAAACATGTATTTAACCGATGCCCAATTGATGAGCGAAATCCGGCGCTGTGAATATTGCGCCACCAAACCCTGTAAAACCGCCTGTCCCTGCGATTGTTCTCCGGCAGACTTTATGATGGCTGCCTCAGGCGGGACAAAATCAGATTTTAAGAGAGCAGCCGGCATCATACTGGCATCCAATCCTTTAGGTGGGATTTGCGGTGATGTATGTCCGGATCATCATTGTGTGGAAGCCTGCGCACGTGAAAAGTTCGATACTCCTATCCAAATCCCTGCAGTGCAAGCCACTATCATCAAGAAAGCACGTGAAATGGGTGCAAATCCGGAGTTTATCCTTCCGCAGAGTAATGGTATCAAGATTGCAATAATCGGTGGTGGGCCCGCCGGAATCGGTACTGCAGTCAGTTTGCGGCAATTGGGTTATGAGCCCGAAATCTTTGATGCAGACGAGCTAGGCGGGCAGGCTGCTTTGATTCCTCCCGGCAGGTTAGATCGGGGTATGTTAATGGCTGATTTGATGTGGGTAAGCGAAGCTTTCAAGATTGTTCACCACAAGAAAAACATACCTGATCCCAAAGCACTTCTGGATCAGGGTTTTACTGCGATTGTTGTGGCCGGTGGCTTGAATGATCCCATCCGTTTGAACATTCCGGGGGACGAAAAAGCAATCTATGGCATGGAAATTTTAAAACAACCCGGGTGCTTCCTCTTTGCAGGCAAAAAAGTAGCTTTGGTGGGTGGTGCGATAGCTGCCGATCAAGCTTTAACCATAGCCCAGGCAGGAGCTGCTCACGTGGAAATGATTACATTGGAAACCTTT
>JAJBBD010000268.1 GCA_020532355.1 Candidatus Cloacimonadota bacterium
CTAAATGAAGATCCGGCACCGCCACCAGTACCAGCAAAGGCACCGCTACCAGTACCAGTACCACTACCTGTTCCACCACCTGGGCGTCGCGCCGAAAAGCCTTCCTGTACCGTAACAATACTATAGGAAGGAGCGATGCTGGTGCTAGCAGCGTCAAATCCGCCGGCGAAAGCTGCATCCAGAGCAGATGAGCCTCGTGCAGCAGTTCCTGTTCCACCGGGTGTCCCCTCAGTAGTAGGAGTTTCTGCCGTTTCCGCTGGTGCTGCTTGGGGAACATACGTTCCAGTAGGTTCAGTAATATCGGCTTTTACTTTTTGTGCTTCACCCTGAAGAGTTTGCAGTTTTTGGGTAACGGTCTCTTCGTAAGAATACTCTGGTTTAAGGAAGATATCGAATATTACCACAAACACTAAAGACAGCAATAAAACCAACCAAACAATCATTCGGTTGAAGCGGCTTACTGCATCGGGCCTGGCTCTACGAGCATATTGAGCAACAATCTGTTTTTCTTCTGGAGTGAGTACAATTACCCATGGTTCCCTATATTCAAAATCTACACTCCAATCGGGAGCAAGAGTAAGAGTTCCTTTGATGTCTTTCTTTAAAACCAATTGGTTACCAGAAAGCAGATTGTTTTGTTTAAGATAGTTACTGTCAACTGCATTGCCGCCTTTTTCAACACTCAATTGAGCGCCGGGTAACAATTGCATTACATACTCGCCACCTTTTTGCTGGATAAATAAATGCTTATCAGGAAAGGAGGGCTCTAGAATCTGCCATTGCAAGAATTTGTTTGAACCAATGGTAAAGTTCTTCTTGATTTCTTTGCCTTCTTTGGCGTAATCTAGGAATTTACCTTTGTAGTTCAATCTGAGACTTAGTATTTTTGCCATAAGACCTCCAATTATCTGACTGATGCAGAACTGTATGTCCTCAACCAGTCCACATCCTCAAGCGTTGCGAAGTAAATATTCTCATAACCCACGGAGGTGCCTGCGCTCACTATTTGAGTTATATATCCACAGGGAAGATTTGCATCTGCCTGTACAATGAGACAGGCGTCGCTTTTCTTCTCTTCCGGAATTGCGGCGAAATCTAAAGTAAGAAAATTCTGCAATGCGGCGCGAGTTTCGCCATCTTCCACTAATTGTTGAGGTGTTCCTAAGGTGAGGTTTCCCACACCCAGTTTTACTTCATTTAAATATAGTTTGATAGGCGTAACAGTGGCATTCTCTAATAGCTTATCGGTAGATATGGTGGTAGGATACCTCATATCCGGAAGTTCTGAAATCTTCACAGCTTCCATCGATACATTTTTGATAAGGAATACCAATATTATTGTAAGAACGTCCAAAAGAGAAGTTATCGATAGATTTTTAACATCTTCAACCTTACGGCGTACTTGCCGTCCTCCCTTTTGTTTACGTGAAAATTGACTATTTGAACTCATAATTTCCTCCCCAAACTCTAATAGAAATATACGGCTTTGGGGTTGCGATAATGTACCGTTACAAATCCGTTTGTTTTACACAGGTCAATGGTGCGGACAAGAGTATCATAAATCACGTCAGGATGTACGATTACGGCAATTTCCGTAGTATCGGAATACTTCTCTTTAAGTTGAGCAAGTAGATCATTCAGACGAGTATAGTCATATACATTCTCATTCAGCCATGGTAATTTGTGTATCTCAGCATCCGGTTCTCTTACTTCCATACCAGGAAATAATCCTGCATCATCATGCTGTTTGATCATGAGATGTATTTCAACTATCTTATCCTGATTACCGCCTCCGGGGCCGTCTCCTCCGCCACTACCTGTCGAGTCTGAAGCGAAGTTCAAAGCCAAAAGAGACACCTGAATTGTTATCATCAACATCAAAAACGGTATGATGGTAATGAATAGATTCATTATAGGAACCAAATTGGGTTCCTGGGGTGCCGTCTGACCTTTTTGTTGCCTCGCCTCAGAAGGACGATATGGTCGACGATATCCAGCCATAATCTTTATTCCTTGATCTGGTTGTTAATATGGTTTACCAGTTTAACGCTGTATTCGTCGATGTCGCTGATAAGATTCTGAGCGCGGGTGAAAAGTCCACCTTTGATCAGAGTGAGAGGGATAGCACCGATCAAACCAAATGCCGTTGTTCCGATAGCCAGTCGAATACCATTGGTAAGAGCGGCATTTTGAGCAGCACCAGTAAGACCTTCAAGCGCAGAGAAAGCCTGGATCAAACCAAAAATGGTTCCCAGAAGTCCCAAATAAGTGGAAACCTGAGCTAAAGTGTCAAACCAGAACAAGCCACCATCGAGCTTATGCACTTTTTGAAGCACGGCTTCGTCAAAGGCATTTTGCACGGAGATGCGAGCTTCCTCACCCTTTTTGCCGGATTTGCGAACATCCTTGAACACAGATAATCCACTCCAAAAAATAAAGCCCATGGTCGTTCCCTTAAACTGGTCAGCAATCTTAGTGGCTTCTTCAATTTGGTCGTTTTTAACAAAGTTTTTCAGTTTGAAGAAGAACTTCTCGGCATCAATCTTTTCACGAAAATATAGCTGAATATAGCGAACTATAGCCAATGCCAAACCGATGAGAAAGTTGATAAGGATTAGATATGCAAATTCTCCGCTATCGCGAAACAAAGTAATGAGACCTCCTCCTCCACCGGTTGAGGCTGTTGTTTCTGGTACTACCTCTGCGCCATTTTGTGCAAAGAGGAACCCTACACTCATCAACAGGGCGATTACAACGAGTATGATATGCTTGCTTTTCATTTTGACTCCTTAAGCCATTTATTTAATAGTAATTCACTGTTTTCTTGAACGATTTTATCATCCAGTACAAAACGATATTTTCCAGTAACAAAAAACGTATCAGATTTTGATTTGTATATTCCGGAAGCCGGCGCCATGTCATTGACGTTGATTTCGATAACTTCAGTATCAACTATAGCTCCTTGAATTCTCGGTTCCGGTGTAGGCGTAGGCTGAGAATCTGCTTGTTGTGCTACAAGAAATGTACTAAACAAACTCAACAAGAGCAATAAAAACAAAGTCTTTTTCATCGGATTTCCTCCTTTCCGGCTTGCGCATAAGAGATTTTTGCCAAAAATCCTCGGTATATAGAGCTATTAGATATCTCGAAACGAAGTATGTTTCGACCAGTAACGACGTTCTGTGCTGGGATCAGGATCTCTCCTTTATAGATTGTGAGAGGATCAGGATCGTAATCAAATATCGCATTACCTATCTCTGAACCGTTCAAAAACACGCTTACGGTTTCAGGTGCGATGAATTCTATTTTTCCTTGCTTAAACTCTGAATCCATAATGAATTCTGTTTCGAGTATCAGATTATTAACGGGTCCATCTAGTTCTGAGACCCAGATAGGGCGGGCAGCACTTTGTTCCATATCAGCCAAGTTTTCCCATGTGATATTCCATTCGCTGGCTTCTGAGGCATAATCAGAACTCTCCTCACCCGTTTCAGGATCAACATTGATTACGCGCCAACCTTGGTTTGTAAACAGATTTTTTTGCTCGGGGGGGATGTTTTCACGAATTCGCTGTAAACTGGTCATCATCTGAAGAGCAAGAGCCGCTTGCATTGCATTCGAACTGGTGTTTCCCATCGATACTTCAATTACATTGTTGCCCTGAGTAAATAGTTCGCCGGGAATCAAATAACTGTATCGAGTGGTTATTGGCTTGCTGGCATCTAAGCTGTCAACAGCTACCCAGCTCGAATTAACCAAACTGCCATTAAGCTTAACCTCCATATCTAAGGGAAATACAACATGTAAGTAGGCAAAATTTGGTTCTAGGTCCAGATTAAACTCACGCTCAATACGCAAAGTTGTATTAGCAGGAATCATAGTGTTACCCAATGCTTGACCTTTGGGGCTTTGAATTTGGCTAATACTAAGATCTGAACCTCCAGGTTCAAGACTCTGTTGCCAATTGTTATCTAAGGTCAAATCCATACTGCGATAATCGATGCTCTGGTTGTATTCTTCTAATGCAGCTTTAGCAGCATGGGTTGCATCAGACTGGTATCCTGCTAAATGGTACTGAGTATAGATTTGATTATTCCAAATAAGCGAATTGATGATGTAATCCTGAGTTTCTTGAGCTACAAAACCATTAAGCTGATTCTCAGCATCGGTACCCCATTGAGATGTATAATACTGGCCTTGTTCGGTAATTTGGAAGAAAGTGCGAATCTGTGTACCAACAACTTCGGCGCCTCTGTTATATATCTTAGAGATTAGGGTATAAGCGTCGATTTGTCTTTCATTATCGATGGCATAACCACTCTCAGCTGCTTCACGCATCAGGTTACGAACCTTGCTTACTTCTGCTTCGATAGTATCTTTATATTTTGGGATGCGGCGATCTCCACCACCAAGGTTTACATCCCATTTAGTAAGGCTATTAACTCTTATTTGCTGAGCAGGAGTCTGAGTAAAGATAGCGCTTCTTTCTAATGCGTTCAGCCGTGAATCGTAACTCTCAAGGAAAGCAATGCGCTTCTGAATATCGTCGTATTCTCGTTGAACATTATTAAACACAGTATAAATCTCTTCACCAAAACTCAAGCCCTCTTTCTTATAGGCAGATTCTACAGAGAGATAACGATCTCGTGCGGCTAAAGCACCTTCATAATCGCCATTGAGATAAGCAGTATCGAATTCATTGGCAATAGAACCTAGTTCAGTTAATGCCACATTCTGATAATAGCTACTCTTGGTAGAATCTTTCAAATAAATATCGCGGGCTATACGGTTATATTCCTCTGTTTCATTACGATCGTAATATCCCTTGGCCATATATTCCATATAAGGCACTGTATCCGAGTGGTCGGGATATGTGGCGATAAAGCGATTCATCAGAGCGTAACCCGTATTTACATCTCCTTGAAGATTGTATAAACGAATAGCATCTGCCAAAAGGCTACTGGCAGCAACTTCACCGTTATCAATATTTCCTGTTTGAACTTCTTCAAACAAGGCTAGATATCCTTCAGCGGCTTGTACTCTGGTAGAGTCGTTTTCGGCAAGATGATTAATTGATGCTAAGCGAAGGAAGAAACTATAATTGCTAGCTGGATATTTAGTGATGAATTCCTGTTCCAGATTCTTAGCAAGATCTGGGTTGTTCATCATGCTATCTGCCTCCGCTATTTCTATAGCTTGAGAATAACGGGCATATGCGGCATCAATATCGGCATCATTTGCGGCGAGTTCCATCAAAAGATCTATCGCCTGTTGATATGCACCAGCTTTTTTAAAAGCTTCAACTGCTTCGTTCTTCTGCCCCAAAATTTCCAGACCGCGTGAAGGATCCATCTCGGCAGCTAAGCGCAAGCGTTCATTTGCTTCCGTGATGTAGTCACCACTTCCAGATGCAGATTCAAAACTGTTTTGGATCTGGACCAGAATGTCTTGATTAATGCTGGCTTTGTCTTCTTCATTGAGGGCAAGAGGCAGCGCCTGGCGGAACCAGTTTTCAGCATCGGCATATTGCTCCTGTCGGATGCTAATTTCGGCAAGCTTGAGATAGGTCTCCCGCTTGTCAGCATTACTCATTATATCGCTGTTTTCCAAGGCTTGGTTATATAACTGAACCGCTTCAGGATATTTTTGGCGGCCAAATTGGACATCACCCAGAAGCAGGATAATGTCTACCGCTTCAGATAGTCTTGCCGGGGTTGTGAAACGCTCTTGATTAGATACGTACAAAAACCTCTCTGAGCTGTTTTGTAGAAGTGAAAAGGCCTCGTCTAGGTCTGTCGGGCTTCCGGCAGGGGCGATGTATTCTTCATCTTCGAAGGCGGTTCTGGTTCTATCAAAAGCAGTGCGTGAATAGTCCATAGCCAATTTCTCATTTTCATAAAACTGACTATTGTTTGGATATGCATCGTTATAGGCATATAGTCTTTGTATGGCTTCCAGAAAATCTGGTATGCTGCCTGTGCGATCAGCTAAAACTGTATATGCAGTTACAATAAGGCTATCCGTTTCGGTTTTAAATGCCTGATAGTTTTCTTTATGCAAATTTGCAAAACTATCATAACTCTCCATGTGAGTTTCGTATGCCAGCAAGCTCTCACGGTTAATATTGCTGGCAAAAGTGTTATAAAGACGATAGCCGCGCTGAGTATATGCGTTATCGATAATCTCAATCTGCTCGGTGATGTCTTCGTTCTTATTCACGTCAAACCATTGAGACTCGTGATTGTAGTTATTAATAATGCGCTGATATATATTCTGCGTGATTTCGTCTAGATTATCGCCTTCACGCATGGTTTGGTTTGAATTGTGATACAATACCAAGATCGAATCTAGAAGTACAGGATTCTCAAGAGCCAGTGGGGCAGCACTAATCTTGAACTCTAGAAAATCAACAGCTTGTAGCGAAACTCCCATATCAAGCTTTAACTCAGTGGAGCGATTAACTACCTGTTCAATGATCTGCTGATTCGAGTATCCTTCAAATACGCGCTGTAGCTCAGCAACACCACGAGATTGCGATCTATAATCCGTTCCATCCATTGCTATAAGGCAATAGGCTATGTTTTCTACGGCATCAGAACGGTAATCGCTGGCTATCTGAGGATCCGAGATCAATCCGGCATCTGTAGCTAGCAATATCTCCATAAAGTCATTCATAGCAAGTCGCAGATCCTCTATATCCAGACTATTCAATCTAACCCAGCCCCTCTGATACAAAGCGTCATAATAAAGAGGACTCTGTCGATTGTCTACAATCTGGTTAAAGTATTCTATTGCAGTATCTCTGAAGGGGACCGGATCATCCGAATCCGTTGAATAGCTGAAGTTTAGAAGGCCAAGTCGATATACTGCTTCTTCCCACATCTTGGAATCCGGATGGTCGTTAACGATCTCGGTTAAAGCATCATGCGCTTCAGAGAAATTGGACTGGGAATACAAAGCGTTTGCAGGTGGGTTTTCGTTACCTCGCGCTGTATTGCGATAAGCTATCTTGTTATTACTTACCTCAAGGCGCTTAATCTCACTGGTGATAAAGGCTATATTATAAAGAGCAAGATCACGATCTGGTAAATTAGGATCCAACTGTAATGCCATTCGATAGCTATTCAAAGCGGGATTGAGGTCTTGCGGAATGGCATAGTATTGTAATTCCGCCAAACTATAATACAAGTCTGCAGCACTAACCAAAGGCGCTCCACCGGGCTGCTCAATTGAAGTGAAATCTGGATTTGATTCAATGAAAGAGCTAATCTCATTAATTAAATCCAACTGCTCCTGACGCCAATGTTCTCGTTGTGTTTGAACTTCTTCGGAACTCAAGTTAACTTGATTGTCTAAAAAGCTGCTGTATCCTTTTAAAAGATCGCGATACGCCATCTTTAATGTGATATATTCTATGCTGGTAAGAACCTGACTATAGCCGCGAGTAAATACCTGATCGCGGTCTGCAGAATACGCTACATCGCTAATCTCAACTGCAATGCGGGGTCGAATCTCGCCTCTAAGATCGCTATTAATTATCTCTCGAGCTTCAGTAAGCACATAATCTTCCAATTCGTTAGCTGTATCCTCAAGCAAGGCTTTATCTTCTACTAACGCATCATATTCTGCCAAAACCTGAGAAAAATATTGGCTTTCATCACTTTCCAAGCTCTGAACATCAGCCAGATATTTCTGATGCAATACTTCAGCTTCAGATTTTTTTGTTACAGCCCACTGACGCTCACTATTCAAACGTTCAGTATATTCAGGATATTCGCCGCTAGCCAACAGATCGTCAATTTCATCTATTATCTCATCGTATGAGGATATAGTACGCTTGGTTTGAATGACCCTATCCAAATAGAGATCTCCCACATACACATCTGCATTCTGGGGGTCTCTGGCGCTTAGGCTCAAAAAGTTCTGTTGTAAAAGGTTATCAAACTGTTTTAAAAGTCTATCGTAAAAATCTAGATTTTGCTTTACTGATGCTATATTTTTCAAAGCGGGTTGTAAGCGCTCTTCGGTAAGCGTTGAAGTATTGGCATAATCCGCAAGTAATCGCTTAATCTCATCCAGCTTAATCATTTCATCGTTGTGTGCTTCAACTATTGCATCTGCAAACAACATGCCTTCCATACCAATCATCTCGTTATAAATAGCTGTAAGATCAAACTGTATCTGATCTATCTGAGTGCTTAAGTGATTATACTCTGTTTGAGTCGGAGCTTCAAAATAAGTAGCCAAATCTAAATTGTTAATGCGGCTTAAAACCCTTTGCTTAAGTGGAAGAAGTACGTTTAAAACAATATCTCGGTTGTGATTGTAGTTTTCTACAAGGTTAATAATCTCATCGTAGTTGCCGCTATCTGCACTAATATCTGCATATAAATATAGATAGCAGGGGAAATATTGTTCGGTATTGTAGTTTTCGAATACAATATGACTCAAAAAATCTTTTGCTGTTTCACGATCTCCGGCTTGCAGGAAACCTATTAACTTTCGGTATACAACAAGATTTAGCATCTTGCGCGCACCCTGATTAAGGTCTGTTCTTAAAAGAGAGTCAAAGATAGTAATAGCTCTATCGTTTTCTCCGACCCTTGCATACATGTGCCCCAGAAGATACAAAACTTCATTATCGCCAAGATAACTTAATACATTGGTAAATTTTTGTAACTCTTGATCGGCTCGTTGGGGATCCATCTTGATAATAGTGGGTAATTCATCCACTAAAAATTCTTTTGCTGCCGCTCTGATTTCATGTTTCTGAATGCGGATCTCTTCCCGAAGCTGCTCAACTGTCATCTGCTCATCATATTCGTCCATTTGGGCAAATAATGTACTGAGGCAAGCCAGTGCAAAGACAAGGAGCAATAATATTTTATAATACTTTTTCATAACCCCGCTCACTTTAGACTCTCATTAGATTAAAAATATAGCATATTAGAGGCAGTATGCCAGGATGCATCGTCTGCACCCTGGCGAACTGTCATATATAGGAAGTATGAATTCTACATTTCACCGCTATATACTTGGTAATTAGTTCCTGTTTGCCTTCAACTCCTGAATCCAAGAGCGAAGATCATCAAGGGATTTTTGGGCTTTTTCACGTTCCTTACGAAGCTCTTGCAGTTCTTGGAGCAAGTCTCTTACCTCGGGGGAAAGCTGGGCATATGTGGTACCTCCACCAGTACCGGAAAGACCAGGCGTTTCAAGAGTGGTTCCGGGAGTAACAACAGCCACTTCGCCGGGTCTGGTATCAGCATCAGGTGGTATTACAACAACTTCGCCCGAACCCGGTATGGTATCTCCAGTTGGGGGTATTATTACGCCATCTTCGGTTGGAGTTGTACCGGTTTGAACTATGTACGGATCTTCAAGATCGCTATCCATAGCATAACGTCTAAGATCGGGACGGCGTTGCGCTTCGGCATATTTATCGAAAAGATATGATATAGCGAAGGCCACTCTTAAGTTGTCTTCATAGCCGTTATCCTTGGCAAGATCTTCGAGAGCTTGAGCTCCTACCTTGAAACCGAAATTCTTCCAACTGTACTTAATGCCTGCATTAAACTCATGACCGTCAAATTCACCCTGAAGAGCAAGATCTCGTATTGGAGACATCTCCGCAGACATGAATATACCGTTGAATATACGTGAACGGCTTACTTGACCAACAAAACGGTTGGTTCCAAACCCTAAATTGAACATCCAGGGCATACCAAATACTACTGCTTGCTTTGATGCTACGGCATAAGGGGAGTAGTATTCGTAGCCGGATTTATCAGGATGATAATAAAAATCATCGGTAGGAGTAAGCCCACCATCATGAATGCCATGTGTTGTTATGGGAGAAAATATATTATCCATCCCTATTGACACTTGCGGCAGACGGGGTGTCTCCTGCAAAATCTTAAACTTTAAATTCAAAAAATAAACCAAAGGCTCATCTTCAATCTTATCGCCGACAAACATGCCCAGTTCAACACGATCAAAGAGTCCTACGCCTGCCATCATATATGGTACAAAACCATCATATTTTACGGGCTCTGCAACGTCACGATAGTAGCCAGCTAACATAAATTCAGCTGCTCTATGTGGCAAAACATAGGCATCTGGAGTACGCAGCATGCCAAGCGTCTGAAAAGGCGCTGCCTGCAAGAGGCTAAACATCGCTGCAATAACGATTACACTTAAAATAACTTTTTTCATACTTCCCTCCACCTTACGGTGTTGCTTTCTATTCATGTTTCCTTTTTATCGTTGACAAATAATCCGTCAAGTGTTTTCTCGAATTCATGAAGACTATCTCCAATCAAGAATTAGCCAAAATAGGCGAAGATATTGCCGCCTCGTATCTCACAAATGGCGGCTATAAGGTACTTTGCAGAAACTTCCAGACCAAGCAAGGAGAAGTTGATATAATTGTAGAAAAACATCAACAAATTATTTTTGTGGAAGTTAAAACAAGATCCTATCACTCTATACAAAGTGCCGTAGACAATGTAAACTACAAAAAACAGCTTCACATTACAAAAACCGCACAAGTATATTGTAAACAAAATCCCCAATTTGACAAGTATAATACTCGCTTTGATGTAATTATTGTTCTATATGATTCTTATAATGACTCTTACAGTATTAAACATTTGCCCGATGCTTTTCTGCCCATAGCAGACGAACCTTATTGATATTTCCGTATTGTTTTTTATGGGCACTGAACAATATAGAGTAAGGGACAAAACCCCTTTAGTAGAGTGGTGGGTAGAAAGCAATAGAAAAAAAATTCACCATACTTCAAGTTAGAGCGCATTTTCCTTTGTTTATTTGTATGTGGGGACGGTCTATTGTTGTGTCTATAACCCTTGGCAAGGCGCATTAAATCCACTTTATTTCCATATTGCATTAGGCTGTCGTTACCCAGAGTTCAAACAATGATCATCGTATGCAGGCAGGAGTATCTCTGAGTAAACCATTGCTAATGGTGGCTTAACCCGTTGGGGGTCATTTGGGGAAATAAACTGTAAAAGTCAGTTGAATAACCGGGGCACAAAGAAAAGTCCCATACTACAAGGATAGTGGGTGGGCACAGCTACGATCAGAAAAACCCAGCAAACCGATATTTCGTGCATAGAAATCTGCCATCCATGAATGTGCAACGGTCTTTGTAAACACTAAAACGGATAGTAGATAATTGCAGAATGGAGCATTGTTTTATAGAGAAAGCAATTTTGCTAAACAATTGATCTGCTTATGTATTTCAATTCAAGGGCAGGGGTTTGAGGGATTAATTGCGCAACAGGCTGCTATCAAAATCTGAGCCTAAGAATCTCATCCAATCTGGATTGGATTGCTCCATATCGTCTCCGGAAGCGTAAATCAATCTATAGTTATTATTCATCTGAATATCTATAAACACATAAACTGCCCGATTGCCGGAAGAGTATTTCCAGATCTGATAATCTTTACGCACAAATCTACTTTCGTCGGAACTGGTTCCTCTTTCGATATCTGATGGAGCACCGTTGCGGATATATATGCGTCCCATATCAGTTGTCCAACCTGGTTTAAGTGAGGAGTAATATCTATTGCTATGTTCCACGCGTTCATGCACCAGATCAATAATGTTTTGCTCACTCATTCCGGTGCTAAGCGCCATGCTTTTCCAGAAGTTTGTTATATGTCTGCGCTTAGCTTCTTCATTCATAGAATCCCAGTTTGCAGGAGTGCGGCTGGCCATAAAATATCGCATTAGGCCATATTCATCTTCGGGATCTGGAAACAAACTTAGCATTAGCTCCACAGCTTCCGAGAGGACAAAATCAAAATTCCGAGTGTCGGTTAATTCTTCAGCCTGAAGGATTATTTCTCCCCTATATTTTCCCGCTTCCAAATTGGATAGAGGAATTCTGAGCGTAAGAACTTCGATGCTCTTTTGCGGAGTGAAATCCAGGTATTCATCCATAATCAGTTCACCGTTTTGCTCTAAATTAAGCATTAATAACTGTGGTGTATTCAATTCCGTTTCTGGTGTATAAACTTCCAGATACAGATGAGCGTATTCATGATACTCACGATTAAGAATAATGGAAGGTAAAGATTCGTAGGTAAATCCATTACGCCTAAACTTCTGCAAGTAAGCGCTACTATCTGGATACACCTGAGCATTCAATTCCACGTCGCTGATTCGTGAATTGGCATCTAAAGTGGCTATAGGAAAAGACCAGTTAAATTCCTTATTGCTGTTTAGGTCTTTTGCAGTAAAATTTAAATTATAATTTTGCGGGCTTAAGATAAAGTTCATGCGGTTTAAATAGCTCTTTTGAGTGGATAAAGCGTCATATTTGCTGCGTATCCCAATATTATCGGTAATACTTTGGACAAAAAGTACGGAATCGCGATTTGAGATCTGAACCTGAATGTCTACTTCGGCAAAATAAGCCCCATTTTGTGCCAAAAAAACTAAGGAGCGATATGGAATTTGATAATCCAAAAGCAGCACGGTGTCTTTATCTGAAGTTAAAAAGCGGTTGTAATCTATGTGCATGTGTATTTGCTCGGTAGCGTAGGCTCCCAGAGAACAAAGCACATAAAAGCTTAGTGCCAAAATCCTTTTAATAATCGATATATTCATCTTCTTTGTTCCTCAATGTATACTGCCCAAAACCACGTTCATCAGTAAAGATAAAGCTTCGGTTAAAGCGAAAGTAATGCCAAGTTATACTGGATGGTTTGCCAATTGGGAAGGCATCGCCAACAATCTGATCGGGATCGCCAAATTTAATATAGATTCTGCCGCGGTCAGATTTCCATCCTGGCATTCGTTTATGGATTGTGAATTGTTCATCTGCTTGCAATATTCGGTGATAAAAGAATTCTCGGTTTTCGTTGCGTAAAGTGCCGGGACTAGGATCGTTTGCCTGCCAAAAGCTTTCAATGGCATCGTGATACTTACTTTCAGGAATTTTTCGTAGTACCTTCCATTCATTTTGATTGGCGATATAGCGCAATTGTTCAAGCTGGTCTTTAGGCGAGTAGCGCTGATTATAAGAAAACCATGCCTGGTATATAAGTGGCTCCAATTTATAACGGATATTCATCTCATCAACAAATATTACCAAAGTAGAGATGCTATCTTGAGGGGCAATTTCTTTCAAGTTGAGCTCAAATGGGCTGGTAGGATTCTTAAAATCATGTTTTATGCCGTCTAGAACAAGGCTCAGATTTCCGGCACCAATGGCAAAGCGATGGCGTAAGGTTAAACTATCCAATTGTTTAAGATCCATACTTTCCGGAATATAATCAAAGCCTTCTCTGCAAGCAATAATGTAGGCTTGCCCCAATTCTGTAGAAACGCTACCCACATTGAACTTGCGACTATAATTCTGCTTATCACCCAATTTCTTGTTTCTTAAACTAATGCTAATACTGTGCGATCCTGTAGAGAGCTGATATGTTTGGGTAATAGGGATGGCAGTTCCCTTTAGCCAGTCTCGGTTTAAAACCTCAATTTGGATTTCGTTATTTGCCACCTGGGTGCCATGCTGGTTTTTTATTTGAGTAGAAACTTGATACACAGATAAACTATCGTCTTTTCCAAAGTGGAATGTATCATAAGGGAAGAGCATCCATACATCCACTCCGCTATCGAACGTTTCAAACATTATTTCCTGAGCAGATAGTTGGAGTAGGCACAAGACTATAAAGATCAGGCTAATCAGCTTTCTGCGTGACACTTTGAATATCCAGTTTGTAATCTATTTTTTGTGCATCCAGCCATGCCAGCACGCTATTATCGGCAAAGATTGTGTCTCGTGTTTCCAATATATAGTATTCATGGTCTTTGGTTTCTACCTCCACTTGTAACTTTATATTGCCTGGTTTACGCTTAATCCAAGAGGCAATTTCTACCAGTTTGCCTTTTAAGATATGGCTCTGATTGCATCTCAGTTTTAGGCATCCTTGCATTTTTTGGGGCAATTCCTCAAACATGATAAGCTCAGATGGCAATACTCTTAGTATTCCATCGTCGTTTCCATTATAGCCACTTTTTGAGCCAATTATATAATATACCTTTCCAACATGGAGCATACTGCTATATTTGTTGAAATCTCTGCTAAATAAAGAAAGCTCAAATTTGCCATTGAGATCTTCCATTTCCACAAATGCCATCGGATTGCCCTTAGAATCTTTTTTACGGACAATGTTAGATACTATTCCCACCAATTGCAAATCTCCACTCTTACTTTTTCCACTTATTGAATTGGCATTGCATATTTGTTTTACCAGATTGCGATACTCAAACAGCGGATGACCACTCATATAAAAACCCAAGACAGCCTTTTCCATATCCAATTGATGTAAATAGCTCCAATCTTCAATGCTGGGTAGCGGCGGGAAATAATCGGCCTCATCATCATTGTCGGAAATCAGGTCAAACAGATTAGTCTGCCCTCTTTTCCTATCTCGCTGATCTCCGGAAGAAAGCGCCAGAGCTGGTTCAATTACTGCCCATTTCTGAGCTCTAGTACCTTCCAATTCATCCATAGCTCCAGATGCTATCAGGCTTTCCAACACCGTTTTATTAACAGCCGAACTGTCTAATCTTGAACAGAAGTTGAATACACTGGTAAAAGCCCCGTTTTGTTCCCGCTCTTCAATAATAGCCTTCATGGCGGCTTCTCCCAAGTTTTTAATGGCTCTCAATCCAAAGTGCACATCACAATCGTGCACGCTAAACTCGGCAATACTGCGATTGATATTGGGGGGAATGATGTTTATGCCCATACTCTTACAAACATCAATCTTAACGGGAATATCGGATGGATCATCTTCTAAAGATAGCAATGCAGCCATAAACTCAACCGGATAAAAAGTTTTTAACCATGCCGTCTGATAAGCCACCAAGGCATAGCATGTTGCATGACATTTATTGAATGCATATTCGGCAAAACGTAGCCAATCTTGCCATATCTTTTCTATGGTAGTAGCTGGAACCCCGTTTTTGGCAGCGCCAACTATGATCTTCTCGCGAAACTTCATCATCAAATCAGAGTTTTTCTTGCCCATGGCTTTGCGCAGTGTATCGGCTTCTCCACCTGTTAGCCCGCCCAATTCACGAGATATCTGCATTACCTGCTCTTGATAGATTGTTACTCCATACGTACTCTTAAGGGCATTTTCAAGCAAAGGATGATCGTAGCGAACCACTTCTTTACCGTGTTTGCGGGCAATATAACTATCTATAAATTGCATAGGTCCGGGGCGGTAAAGTGCCACCATAGCAATAAGATCTTCAAACATATTGGGCTTTAAATCTATTAAGTATTTGCGCATACCATCGCTTTCAAACTGGAACACTCCATCGGTTTCACCTTTGCTAAGCATGCTGAATACTCTTTTGTCGTCTAAAGCAATATTCTCGATATCAATTGTTTTATTTTGGCTATTCTGAACCAGATCGATGGTTTTCTTGATCAAAGTTAAGGTTTTAAGACCCAATATGTCCATTTTCAGCATCTTAAGTTCGTCTAACCACTTGCCCTCATATTGCACCAAAATTACCTTTTCACCATCCTTTTGAATGCTGCAAGCCAAAGGCACATATTCGGTTAGGTCTCCCGGTGCTATAACTACACCCGCTGCATGAATACCGGTTTGACGAATCAAGCCTTCTAGCACTATTGAGTGTTTTAAAATGCTCTGATACAATTCATTCTGGTTAATCAGATTCACAAAGTCCGGAAACTGTTTTAGCGCATCTTCCAAGCTTTTAACCGGGCCTGGTATGGTTTTGGTGATAGTATTGGCATCTGCCGCAGGTACAGACAATACTCTTGCCACGTCCTTAATCACGCTTTTAGCTCCCAAGGTGCCAAAGGTTATAATTTGAGTTACGCTTTCCCGATTGTATTTTTGCACTATATAATCTATTACCTTATTGCGTCCCTGCGCACAAAAATCGATATCAATATCGGGCATGCTGATTCTATCTGGGTTTAGAAATCTTTCGAACAATAAGCCATATTTGATCGGGTCTAATTTGGTGATGTTTAGCAAATATGCTATTATGCTGCCTGCAGCCGATCCTCTACCGGGTCCCACTGGCACATCTTGTTTACGGGCATTATCGATAATATCTTTTACTACCAGGAAGTAGCCTTCAAAGCCCATGCGCTTGATAACCCCCAGTTCGTAATCTATTCTTTCGAGAACCTCATTATTGGCTTGGGGATATTTCTCTTTTGCTGCTTGCAGGCAGAGATGGCGCAGATAGTCTCCCATTTCTTTAAATTCCAAAGGTGTTTCCACTTCCGGTAACAGGAATTTGTCGTAATGAAGTTCCAAATCTATCCTTTCGGCAATCTTTAGAGTATTTTCGTATGCTTCCGGCACATCCGGAAAGATTTCTTTCATCTCTTGGGGAGATTTAAAGTATAGTTGTGTGGTATTGTACCTCATTCTGCCGGGATCGTTAAGCAGTTTACCGGTTTGAATACAAAGCAAGATGTCGTGTGCTTCATGGTCTTCTTGATGTAAATAGTGACAATCGTTGGTTAGCACCAAAGGTATGTTTAGCTCGTGCGCCAAATCTACTATTTTGGGCATCACAATTTTCTCCGAATCCAGTTGATGGTTCTGAATTTCCAGATAGTAACGGTCTTGAAACAAGTCTTTATACCACAATGCAGATTCCCGAGCTTCGCGATCCCGATTGTTTAAAAGCAACGATGCAATTTCACCTTTTACGCAAGCGGAAAGGCAGATGATGCCATCACTATATTGGCTAAGAAGGCTTTTAGACATGCGTGGTTTGTAATAGAACCCATTTATATAGGAGAGTGAAGAGAGTTTCATCAGATTTTTGTAACCCTGATAGTTTTGCGCCAGGAGAACAAGATGGTGGCGCAAATCGTTCTTGCTAAGATCGTTATCTAGCTCTCCATTGATAATATAGGCTTCAGTGCCGATTATCGGTTTGATTCCGGCTTTTTTGGCAGTTTTATAAAAATCAATCACGCCAAACAAATTTCCATGATCTGTTATCGCTACCGCGGGCATACCCATCTCTTTGGCAAGCTTCACCATGCGGTCCACCCGGCAAGCACCATCTAATAAACTGTATTGTGTATGATTATGTAAATGTACAAAAGACATGATCTACTCCATCTCACTCTTAAAATTCATGATTTAGGAAAAGGGATTATGTGTCAATTGAAATCCATCGCAATGATGCCCTCAAATGCTATATAAAATAAGAGTTGTTAAAGATCTATGTGCCTATCCATTGAATATCCGGCAGATCGCATTTCGAAGCTTTACTTCATCCACATTTCTTTACTGAACAATACAGAGTAAAGAACACAACCCTGCCGTTTTTTAGCGCTACGATAATTAAATTTCTATATACACAAGACAGTTTTGTTCACCAGAGTATCGCCAATACAGTAGCTTCGAAGAATCTCAAAAGCAAATCCATCATAAAACGAGACTTGACAGTAAGCCCAAACAAATTATATTGCCCTCATCAAATATAAGGAAATAAAATGGATTACAAAGAACAAGAGCCTCAATTCGACCTCCAAAATCAAGATTACAGCAACTACGAAAGTGCTGAATTGGAGCGTATGTTTGAAAACGCAGAAACAGACAGTGAAACCTATAATGCCATAATCGAAGAACTAAGCAAAAGAGGATATAACTTCAGTGCTGAAGAGGATTTTTCTCAAGAAGAACAGCCGGAGCCGCTTGCTCAGCCTATTAAAGCATTGCGCTACAGCATAGCCGGCACGAGAATATGGAACATTGTAGCCCTTATTCTGGGTATTTTGGGCGCAGGCTTTTTCCTCTCTACCCAAGCAAGCCTTACAAAAACAGAACCTTCACTGCGGATCATGGTTTATGCGATGGTGGTTCTTTTGGTTACACTTAGCTATATCATTACCGGTATTCGCCTGTTGGCAAATCTTAAAGACCAAAGCAATCCGAGACGCATTGTGCTCAACTACGAATATTGGTTTTTGGCAATTGTTTGGTATCTGTTTTGTGCGTATGAACTTTATAATGCCGCCAAAGGATTTTATATGTATTGGAAGATGTCCTTAGGCATACAAATTTCTCTGTTTGCCATTATCCCCACTCTTGCTATGGCACTTTTCAGTTTTCTCTTGGGGATGGCTATGTTCTATTTGGCAAAAGAGTTAAAGGTACATCAAGGTTTCAAAGTAGATTCTGAACCAGATAAAGATATGTAGCATGAATCCTCTCCAGTTCACCAAATGTCTATGGTTTGCCGCATTGATTGTGGGCAGTATTATACCCTTATCCTTATATGCATCAGATACCATTATTGGGCTTGATTTTGAGATGAATTACTGTTCTGCCCAAGACAGTCTTATAGTGCGAGGATTTCGGCCTATTGAACCAGATTCTCTACTCTTTGAAGATGCAGAGGGCTGTAGCCAAGTAACCCTCTATTTTGCAAAGGGTAAACCGGGTCTTAAATGTATCATGATCACACTACGGGGTGAGGATACTCAGCTCTTGGAAAATCAAGCTATAGATATGCTAACTGCTTTCCACTCCAGCGAATATGAATATGATGCAGAAGTTCGGGAAGCTTGGTGGAAACTGGATGAATTTCATTTTCTTAATGCTGCCGCATTGGCAGAAGATGGCGAATATTCCATCTTTTACGGCGATATTCGCGAAGAAGAGCTGAACCCTTTTTAAGCCTATTTCTCTCCCCCTTCGTTTGCTCTATTTCTGCTCATTATCTCCTCATGAGATGAGGAGATAATGAGGGAAAGATAAGCGAAGTGCAAGGGATTTATAGATGTTAGAATGCTTGACTGGGGTGGCAAGCTCCAGATTGTTACAAATGCGGCTACAAGCAGTACCTACCTTTGGGGTGGCAAGCTCTGTTTGCCACAGCGAGCAC
>JAJBBD010000269.1 GCA_020532355.1 Candidatus Cloacimonadota bacterium
TGCCTGGCAGATGAAGTTGTCTTTCATGTCATAGACCAGTATCCACCTGGCTTCGGCATAGTCGTATCTGATGATCACCGGCTTGCCGATATTGTCCATCAAGGCGATGTGCCAGTAGAGCAGTTTGTTGAATACAATACCATCGTTTCTAACTGATTTGCGTTCGGTAGCCAGCATCATGAAGTTCAGCTTATCCGGCCTGAGCATCCGCTCTTCCGGCACCAGTGCAGAACTGAATACCTGCCAGGGTGTCTTGCCTTCCAGTCCGCCATGCTCGGTCTCGCCATAGATGTGCCTGATATAGAATCCGATCATCTGCATCGCGTCCTGAATAGTGGGAGCCTCTCTTTTGTATAAGGCTTTTGCCCACTTCTCATTACGCATCAGGGTCGAGGGTTTGTTGGCTACGTTGGCTCCCCGGAAGCTGCTGATGAAGCGTTCGAATTGCTCCTGGAAGGTCCTGAAGAACCGCTCGATCACCTTGGCCTTGGCATTGTAACTCTCTGCGAAGTGAGCCTCGATGCCTAACTTGGGGAACACACCCCCTAACTCAAGTTCCAAATCATGGCCTTCCCAGGACTCGTGAAATAGCTTGGCTCTGAAGGCCTTGCCATTATCGAGATATACCGCTTCTGGCACGAAGGCGAAGGGTGGCCGGGTTTGCACCGTATTCCCCTCAGCATCGGTCTGCAGATACCAGTGCGAAGTGTTAAGGAATGCATTGCGGAAGGCGGTCTGGATGTGCTGGCTATCTTCGGTAAAGGCAAGTGAGGCACCTACCGGGTATCTGGAAGCCCAGTCGAAGACCATGATCATGGTCATGCGTTGAGCTTTACCAGTGTGGGGATTGATGATATCGAAAGCCAGGGTATGTCCATCCGCTACCCAGACCTGACCCACTTTTAACAGCCTGGCATCCCGGTGTATAGTCTTGACTATGTGTTCCGCCACGTATTTGCTACCCTTCCGGGTCTGCTCCCAAGTCGCCAGGTGGTTTTCCATCCACTCGGTACACCATCTTCTTAAGGTGGGCTTGCTGGTGGGTGACTCAAAGTAACCCAGCCTGGCTTGAGCCTTGAGCATGTTGATGGCAGAACCGATGGTGATCTGGTTGGGATGCAGCAGAATGCTGAGCAGGACATTGGACTCGATCTCGGTCACCTTGCGTTTATGGCTGATATTCTTGCCCTTATGCAGCAGTGCGAACATATCCTGATTGGATTTGATATACTGGTCGATCCAGAGCCGCAGAGCCCGTTCTTTACGTTCTCCTCTGAGCTTGAATAGCTCTGGTGCCATGGTTCCGTTGTTGTATTCCTCAACTATCAGTTTCCACTCCTCGACCTTGGAGTGGCATAAAGCCAGTCTCCGAATCACGAGGTTGCAGAAGTGGCCGAGGAGTCTGGCTTCTTTGTCATATCTCAGAGGAAGTTTTGCTCTGGGTGCCATGTCAATGTAGCCGGGACTGCAGTCCTTAATTGCTACATCTGCCTGTAAAGATCTTTCAACTCTCATAACAACTACTCCTCAAATCAAAGCAAGCCAAGATAAGAGGCTGCCTACTAAACCTCTGTGACAGTTTGATCGCCATTTCTCCTGTCACAGTGCTCAAAGCCTTTGCTGATAAACAAAGATGGCATTCCCCCCTATTCCGGACCACAGTGACAGCTGTCATAGTGCTGGGTAGATCCGAGACCACTGTGACACTAAATCCGGTATTTTTGCTGTCACAGTGCTCAAACCCACTACTGATGAGCTTCTGTGGCTTTTTCCGCCTTTCGGGAACCACTGTGACACCTGTCACAGTGCTCGGCGTGTCACAGTGGTCTGCCCTGATTGACCTCTGCCTTAACTCGTTACTGGTCGCTTTCATAAGCGCCTCCCATTAGTTATTGATGGGTGCTACTCTACTGCATGGCAATAACTTGGGAAGTCCTTTCCGCTTATTAACGGGGAATTCTGGATAAATCTTCAGACAATTCTGCTTCTCCGGTACTTCACAATATAATGCCCAGGACACAACCATGAGAATGCAGATTCTTACGAACTAAAAAATCCCCTAAAATGCAACCCATCTATTTGCCATAGATAGAGATAACCATGTTATCTGCAAATAAGACTTGAGAATCCGTTTTATGGACCCAGTCCAGACCGAGAGTTATTTACTGATGCGGTCAAAAGCACTACTGGCGTAGCACAAAAAATGAGCTAATAGTTTTCCCAAATTCGATGGTCTGAAAACACCCTGAAATGAGTCCAAATTTGCAAAAACCCTGATACTGAAAAGTCCAAAAAAGTCCAAAGACCACTGTGACACAGTCTAAAGTCAGTCCTATTCATCTCACGAACCAATAAACAGTTACGACCACTGTGACAGGTGATACCCAGTTGCAAGTTTGGGTGATACTTTATAACGATAGATGGTGTCTTGGTATAGAGTATCAAGTGAAATTGCAAATAGTATCACTTTCGATGCAAATCGCCGGTTTTAGTGAGACCCCAGTACCACCCTTTTTGCAAATCGGTATCAAGGTTTTTGCAAATCCAGTTTCAA
>JAJBBD010000270.1 GCA_020532355.1 Candidatus Cloacimonadota bacterium
ACAGTACGGGTGTATTCCGCCAAGGGAAACCAGTGCAAGGGATGGGGTGGCAAGCTCTGTTTATCACAAATGCCGAAGGTCTTTTCTCTCTGGCAGCTCCGCTGCCTCTGCCAAGCGTGAGCTTGGCAGCCCAAACAACGCAGCACAAACGGATCTGTGCTGCCAGTGGTAAGCTCTGTTTGCCACTAAAGCTGCTACAAGCCGCATCCACATTAGGGGTGGCAAGCTCCTGCTTGCCACAGCGAGCACAGCTCGCTTCTGAAGGCGACGGATTCACCGATAAAGCGGCAAGATGCCGTTTTGTTTTGCCGACTTTGTCGCCACTGCCAAACGGGGCTGCTCAAACGGTTGATATTAGCAAAATGACTGGTAAAAAAAAATGTTTGAATCTACTCGAACCACAAGAGAGCCTTTCTTACTGGTTGCCCACTAGGTTTGCAAGAGAGCCAAACAAATTTATTATTCTGCTTGATGTAGCTTTAATATAATTGCTAATTCTGCCAATTTTATGCCCAATGATTCAAGGATAAGCAAGAGATGCTTTACCTTGAGCTTATCCTGTTGCAATAGCATAATCTCAAGATATACCTTTGCTAAGCTATCCTTAAAGTAATAAGTGAGAGATTTGGGTATAGATACTATTTACATTGCATTCACAATCTTTTTAACTTCGTTGATGGGCACAGCAAATCCCAAGCCGATATTGCCGCCGGATTCGGAAATAATAAGAGTATTTATACCAATAACTTCTCCCTGAATATTGACCAACGGACCGCCACTATTGCCTTGATTGATGGCAGTATCGGTTTGAATTAGATTGTAATGACGAGTATTACCAAAATCCAGATTTCTACCCAAAGCAGAAATAACTCCCACACTTACAGTGGGTTTGGCATCGTTCATTACATATCCATAGGGATTACCTAAAGCAATGCTCCATTCTCCTACAAAGATTTTATCCGAATCCCCCAATCTGGCAAAGGGCAGATTATTGCCACGAATTCGCAATTTAGCAATATCGAGTTCTGCATCTAAGCCTACGAGATCGGCGTCGAACTCCCGATTATCGGCAAGCACCACCTTAATCTCGGTTGCACCATTTACCACGTGGGCATTTGTGATGATGTATCCATCAGGATCGTAGATAATTCCGCTACCCAAAGATTGTACTTGTCTTTGCATTGGTCCAAAGAAATCGAAAAAATCGAAAAAACCAAAACCGTAGCTTGGTCCCATTCTACCCCGTACAATTTGGGTTTTGATAACGTTTACGCTCACAACTGCCGGTTCTACTTCGGCAACAGCTCGAGTGATGGCATTTTGTCTGCTGGTGCCGGTGCTATCGCAAGGAACATCCGGACTGCTAAATAAAGTGTGTCCTTGCGTAAAACTATTTTGAAAGCTATTAATCAATACCAACGTAATACCAGCATTGATGATAATAATAACAATAGCTAAGAGGATAATCTGAGAGCCTTTCATTGAAATTTCCTGATTGCAAATTCTATGCTTTTATAATTTACTTTGGTTTCAAAACAGGGTCCATTAGGACGCTCGTTCAATACTGCATAAGTGGGATATTTCCAAGCTTCACGTACTCCATCGCTAAGATCCCGATGGCAAGCAACCGCAACTATTACATCCGGAGAAGTATCTTTAACTATTTTGCGTGCCAAAGATCCGCCAGTGGCAACCGCTGCTTTAACAGCGTATTTTTTTGCTATTCTTTTAAGTTGGGCAATATCGCATTTGCCACACTCGGCACATTCATCAATATCGGTTGTAATGCGAATCTTACATTCAGAATTTTGCAAGCAATGCGGAAGCAGTAAGAGGATATTTTTGTGACTTATATCTCGAGCTTGGCTTAAAACAATTTCATTGTTGAAGTTCAAAAAACTCTCTTGTAAGGATTGTTTATTCTGAAACGTAAGGATACCCATAAACCTTGCCAAATAATAATATACGTTTACCAACATCCATTTAGCATAGGAGGCTAAACCTTTGGGACGAATCGGAGAATGAGTGCTGATGAGATTTAGAATCCACGAAGAAGTAAGCAGCACCAAAACTACGAATATTAAGGTGTAAATCACAGTTTCTTCAAGCGCTAAGCCCAGCTTGAAATAACTGCCCAAGGCAACGCCAAAAAAAGCTACGATTACTATAAATAAACAAAGGCTTACCATAAGTGGAAACTTTATTACAGACAGATAAAACTCTTTCATTATTCAATCCTTTCGCTTAAGCTCAAACGCGCACCCAGAATAAATTTATGCGCTTCCATCTGCTTTTTTCCGGCTGCTTGAACTTTAAGAATCATGAGATCTTGTGAAGCTGTGGAAATACTGAATCCTTCATTGGGAAAGATACCGGTAATTTTGCCGGGAGCTTCATTTGAGGAAGTATCGGTAGGTTTTGCACCTAAAATCTTGAGCATCTTGCCTCTAAAGATAACATAAGCACCAGGTTCATCGGTATAAGCTCTGATCTTCTTACAAATATCTTGGGCACTGTGCGCAAAATTTAGATGCAGATCGTCTTTATCTAACATACTGGTATAGCTTGCCAATGAGTGATCTTGAGCTTTTGGTTCGTAAGAATCTGGATCATTAAGATATTTTGCCAACATCTGTGCTGCCAGATTTGCCAGCCTGATCTCAAGCATTGTATAATTTTCAGCCGGTAAAATATCCAGCTCTTTTTGCATTAAAATGGGTCCGGCATCCATCTTGGCAGATAGCTTAAAAATGCTGTTTCCAGTAACCTTATCTCCAGATAAAAGCGCTGTTCGAATAGGGGAGGGACCACGGTACTTTGGTAGTAACGAGGGATGCAGATTGATAGCGCCATAGGGGCAAATTCTCCGCAAGGTTCGCCCCAAAAAAGCTCCATAAGAAGCGGTTACAATTATATCTGCAGCTTCAGAATGAATGCGTTCAATACTTTGAGATGAATTAATATCTTGCGGACAGAATATGGGTATTTCCAAGAACTGCGCAGCCATTGCCAGTGGAGTATCTACAGATATTTGTTTGCGACCCTTGGGTTTGGGAGGCTGACTAATTGCCAAGAGCACTTGATGCTTTTTGTAAGAAGATATTTCTTCTAGAGCAGGGATGGAGAATTGTGAGCTTCCGGCAAAGATAATTTTCATTCTTCCATGTATCGGCGGATGTTTATTCCATTTACCGCCTGAGCTTCCAAATCCTTAAGTTTACGCTTGAGTCTTAGTTTAGTTAGAGTGGATACCCTATCTGTAAAAATGATGCCATTGAGGTGGTCATATTCGTGTTGAATAACTACTGCTTCAAATCCTTCCGCCTCGGTCTCTACTCGTTCTCCTTCAGGTGTGGTATAAGAATAACGGATTTTGAGGGCACGGTTTACATTGGCATAGATATCCGGTAAACTGATACAGCCTTCTTCATGCACCTGATCCCCTTCAAAGTGTGTTATTTCGGGATTTATCAGCACACGTGGATTGCGTTTTGCATCTTCCTGTCCCCACCACGGATCAATAACGAAAATGCGTAAATCCACTCCCACCTGATTGGAAGCAAGTCCTACACCATCGCGTTCGTACATGGTGTGAATAAGATCGGGCAAATAATCTTTGAGGAAAGGATCGTCAAGCGCAGCTTCTTTCAATTTCTTGCGCAGAAAATCGTCTCCTATTACTCTAATATCAAGTATTTTAGGCATTTATTTGTCTTGCGCAGGTGGATTGATATTAAGAATGGATACTATGGCAGCACGTTGAAAATCCACACGTACCTTATTGGTTTCGTCAATTTCGATAACAACCACATCTTTATCGGGTTTGATGCTAACAACGCGACCATAGATGCCGCTTGAAGTGAGAACCTTATCGTTAACCTGAAGGCTATCCAACATTTTCTGCATTTCTTTCTGACGTTTTTGTTGGGGACGGATCATCAGAAAATACATAATTCCAAAAATGACGGCAAAAAAGATGAGCGTAGAGCCCATTCCTCCGCCTTGTTGTCCCGCTGGGGCTTGAGCTTGAAGTAATGTGTATATCATATTTTCTCCTATATTCCAAAAAATTTGGGGTAAATTCTAATTAGTATTTGTAAGATAATATTTGCATATATTCCAGCTAAAAGATCGTCTACCACTACTCCCCAACCCTTTTTTAATTTCTGCGAACGATAAATGGGGAAGGGCTTAGCGATATCAAATACTCCAAATAGTAAAAAGGCATATAAACCAATAAGCCAATTGTGTGGCAAAAATAGTGTAGCAATAAAATATCCCCAGATCTCATCTAAAACAATGGCTGAAGCATCCTCACCTAAAACAAATTCTGCTTTGTAACAAATCCTTACACTGATAAGCGCCAAAAGTAAAATCGCTACCGGAAAAAGAAAGCTCCAAGCTCCGGCATAAAGAGATGCCGGCAAAATCAGATAGATTGCAAACGCAGCAAAAGAGCCAAAAGTGCCTGGGGCAAAGGGAACATGCCCAATGCCGAAAAATGTTGCTAACAGGGTATTGATCGAGAGCTTGGTGTTCATAAGCTTATTTCTATGAAAGCGTCCTTTTTAACCTCAGAAATCCACTCCTGATAGGCTTCCAGGCTTTTGAGTTTGGAAAGATAATCTTTAAGTTGATCTTTTACTTCTTCGTATGTGTAAATTCGGGAAGGATATTCCTCATCACGCATGAAGATATAGATCAAGCCTTCATTCTTTAGGATTTCAGTGGGACTGCCAATTGGGGTATTCAATATTGGAGCACTAAAGAGCTCGGGAAATTCTTCAGCGGCAAATTCGCCGATTATTCCGCCATCCTCTGCCGAAGGTGTATCTGTGGAATACTCACGTGCCAAATCTGCGAAGCTTTCACCATTAAGAATCCTTTGACGAATATTTTGCATCAACTCCATTTCTCTAGCCTCATCCGCTTCACCTGCTTCCACAACCTTTAAGATATGGCTGGCACGCACTTCTTCACCCTTGCGATCGGTTAGCTTGATGATGTGGTAACCAAATTGAGATTTCACTACTTTGCTAATTTCATTTAGATCCAAAGCGAAAGCAGCATCTTCAAAAGCTTTTACCATCATACCTCGCTTAAAAAATCCCAAGTCTCCGCCTTGTTCTTTGCTGGGACAATCGCTACGGGTAGCCGCCAATTCGGCGAAATCTGCGCCTTCCTGCAATTCGCTATAGATTTGATTGATCTCACTTAGTGCTTGAGCATCAGTATCTTCAGAGGCTTTTACCTCTCGCATAATCATACGTAATTGCCAAGATACGGGTTTTACCGCCAAAGAATCTTTTGTTGCTTCGTAATAATTGAGCATTTCGTTATCAGACACGCTAATATCTTTGGCGATTTGTTCTTCAAGCTGTTCGGTAAGGGCGTTTTCGGTGAGTTGGGTGGCAAAGAATTCCTGCAAATCTCTTTGGGTAAATTTCATCTTTGCCAAATCTTCTTGAAATGCGGCTTCGCTGGGATATTGACTTCGTATCCGTTGAACGTAACTTTCTGCATATTTGTTGATGGCGTCCTCATCAACCTTTAGATCCATTTGTTTAGCTTTTTGCACCATGATTTTCTGCTCTACCATGTGATTTAGAACATCGCTGGGTTCCAATAGATCAGGATTGATGTTTGCCGTGCGCATCTGACTTATCTGCCTCTGTAAATCCGAAAGCAGAATGATTTCTGAGCCCACGCGGGCTACAATTTTATCTAATAATTCGGCATTAACCGAAAGGCAAAGGCTTAGTATTAGCGCTATCCAAATGAGTTTCTTCATTAAAAATGTCCTTTAATAATAATATATTTCATTGTTCTGAGCTTTTATCTCGCGTAAGAGATTACGATACACTTCTTCCTGCTTTTCCAAGAGTATTTTGCGCCGGATCTCTGCCCGAAACTCTTCAAAACTGGCTTCATTATCACTTTCCTTACTTTCTGTGTAGCGAATTACATACCACAAATTGTCTTTATTTACAACTGTGCTCTGATTTGCTTGCAATACATGGACGGCCATCCAAAACAAGGAATCTTCAGATGCAGATTCAATGAAGCCCATCATGCCGTCGTTTACACGCAAAGAATCTATTGAATAACGCCTGAGCGCAGTACTAAAATCCATTCCCTGATTTATCTGCTTTAACACGTTTTCTGCAGTAAGCTTATCCGGCAATCCTATACGTTGAACCTTATACATCACTGCGGGCTTTTGAAATTCAGCCTGATGCACACGGAAATATGAGAAAAGCTGATTTTCAGAGATATCTATCTGCGCTAAACGCTTTGCAATCAAAGCATTTGCCTTCACTTTTTTTTGAGCATAATCCAAACGTTGTTTCACTGCTGGGTCTTCGTTTAGCTTTTGTAAATCGGCAGCTTGAGCTAATAAGGTAAGATTCACCCAATCTTCCACATATTGACGCCGTTGCTGGGTGGAAAGCTTTTCCCATTCACCATTGTCGATGCTTGCTTTAAAGGCATCCAGTTCCAATACTTCACCATTTACTTCTGCCAAAATATCCTCAGCATTCTCCTTTGCCTTACAAGCAGGCAAGATTAGAGAAAGGAAGATTAGGATGAATGGCAATAATTTCATAGAAATGGCGGCGTATATTTGATCCTTATATAAGGCTTCTTTCCCTCTGGAGCTGTGAGAGCATTGAAGAATTCTATCTCTCCAAAATCTTTGCGCTCATAATTGCTCATTACCACAATCCCATTTTGTAAAATGGGGCTGCCATCAGGGAATTTTCCTCCAGAAACATAAGCCTGGATGATAGGCGTTATGTCCAATTTCACCGAATCTGCGCTTGCAGCGGCATAATTTACGATGTTTGAACTAAACTCTGGTAAATACATCCAAGTAGTAGGCACAATCTCATTTTCTTGCGGAGCGTCTTTAAGCAAAAGGGCGGTAAAATCATAGCCCAGCGTATTTTTCAGCGAAGGCGTTTGCGTATTTGTGTACAATACGAGTTCTGCCTTATTTATACTTACCCGTTTGAGCTCATTTTCCGGAATAATTACGCCATTTTCATCCTTAAATAAGTTCATATCTACATTCAAATCCAAATACATGCGCTGAGGATTGTAGTTGCTTACTTTCCAAAGCCCTTCTGTAACGGGAGCTTCCTCATAAATAAGATTAAAAGCATTTCTGCTGGCGTTTTTGGAAAAACTGCTATACTCCTCATCAGATGAAGTGAGTTTATATTCGTAACTAATCTTGGAACCAAGACTTGGGCTGCTAAGCTGCATTTCCACAAAACCATCAGCAAATCCAGCTTCATCGGAAGCCTTAATTAAAATATTCAGTCCCGTAGAATCTGCATCAGCTTGCCAATTGCGAATAAACTCGAAAGGTAAATCCAAGCTCAAGGTATCTAGATCTGCAATTGTTTCCTGCAAGGTGTATGCTATTTGGCTTATTTCGGTAAGATCCTCATCGTTATAGGCAAAGGGATCATCCAGGTAGTTTGAGTTTACTTTATAAAATATCAGTTTAACCGGATTGTTTTCGATGTTGCTACTATTTGTAAGCACTATACTAAGTTTGGGATTTTGAATGTCGTGATAATTAGCTATAACGCTGTCTGCCGGAAGATCTGTAAATCTTAAAATGCTTCGAGCTTCACACGAATTCCATTTTCCCACCAAGAGAGCTTTGCGATTACTAAAGATGGAGCTTAAGGAATCGGCAGGAAAAGTATATCCAGAAACAAGCGCTTCTTCACTTTCAAAAGAGATAGGTTCCAATCCGCTCCAATTTGTACCGGTAAGATTATCTTTTTTAGTACATGCGCCAATCAGTATCAAAGCTAGCAGCATTATAATAATGTGTTTTACATAATTCATATATTCATATCCTAATAAAAATAGATTTTGATTATTAGTAGTATTAGTAGGCTTTGTGGATATGTAGATAATTGGTCAAGCTTTTTTTTGCATTCGGGTATTTGCAGCAACTTAGCTGTGCATGATACATGTGGATAAGATGTGGATAAGTACAGAGCATTATCCACTACCTTTCCACCAAATTTACGGCAAAAGCCTTATCTGATAAGTTTTCCACGCTTATCCACCAGAAAGCATACACAATTGTGGATAAGTAGTCTATAACGGAGTCTAAATACTCTAAAATGGGCATTTGCGATTTTGTTTCACGGTAAACAGATGATTTCATTTTGCACCACCGCTACTGAGGTTTTTTATCATTAGTTCCAAAGAAGAACGGAAGGTTTCATCATCGCGAAACAGATTCTCTATCAAGCGCTTAGCATGAAGTACGGTAGTATGATCTTTACGATTGAAGTATTCGGCGATATCTTTTAATGATAATGCAGGAATCAAAAGATTTGCCAGATACATTGCCACTTGGCGTGGAAAGGCTACGTTTGGTTTTCTGCTTTTATCCATAAGTTGTTCTACGCTAAGCTGATATGTGCTGCAAACATGATTTGTAATTGCATCCAAGCTTATGTTGCGGCTTACTTCTGAAATCATATCTGACAATATGGTATGAGCTATTTCTGCATCGATATCTTCTGGATTTAGTTTATTATAGGAAGCATAGGCAAGAATGCGAATAAGTGAACCTTCCAGGGCACGTACCGATGATGTGATATTATCGGCGATAAAATTGATAACTTCATCTGAGAGAGTAATGTTTTCGGGTTCGGCTTTTTTTCTTAAGATAGCCACTCTGGTTTCAAAATCTGGATTCTTAAGGTCTGCCAGGAGTCCGCTTTCAAATCTGGTTACAAGTCTTTTTTCCAGATCAGGAATATCTTTTGGTGGTCGATCGGAGGTTAGCACAATCTGTTTACGATTGTCAAAAAGGGCGTTAAAAGTGTGGAAGAATTCTTCTTGAGTGCCTTCTTTGCGCGAGAGAAAATGGATATCATCCACCAAGAGTAAATCCACTTTGCGAAATTTGGAACGAAACTCCGGCATCTTATTTGACCGGATACTTTCGATCATCTCGTTTGTAAATGCTTCACTGGTAGTATAATAGATGCTACAATTGCGCCCTTCTTTGAGTACAAAATTACCCACCGCTTGCATTAGGTGAGTTTTACCCATGCCGCTTTCGCCGTATATAAACAGTGGATTATAAGTAAATCCGGGTGATTCTGCCACTGCTTTTGCCGCCGAATAGGCAAAGTTATTATTGCGTCCTACCACAAACTCTTCAAAGTTGTAACGTTCACTCAATTTAGCATTTAGGCTTACTTTCTTATCGCTATAATCCGGAATGCCACCTTTATCTGCACGATAGGGGTGGGTGATAAAATTAATATCGTAACTTCTACCGTATAAGCTGAATGATATCTCTGCTAAAAGCTTTTTGTAGTTTTGATTAAGGTAATTAGCACTGAATTGGGTAGGAACTCGCACAACAAGTTGATTATCACTTAAATCCACCAGTTTTGTTTCGTAAAACCATGTTTTAAAACTTTGCTCGTTGATGTTCTGTTCCAGTTTATCCAATACATTCTGCCAAATATCCTGATCCATAAGTCTATCCTTCTAAAATATAAATTTATCCACATGATCCATAAATACAGCATTTGATGGGAATTACATATTGTAAATAGTTGACATAAGACAGTTTATGTTTATTAACAAAGTATGAATGAGCATTCATTCTATATACTTATTCACATCTTATCCACATAATTGCCTTTGTTATTATCCATCAAGGTCTTGGCTGTTTTATGAGGCATCTCAATACTCCTAAAGGAAGGAAATCTTTAGTGCCGATTTTTGTCAAGAAACTAAACTGCAATAAGATAAGGAGCAATTTTGGCTTTAATTTCGCTAATATTCTCTTTTACTTATAGCTACAAGCAGGGCTCTCGTTTTGCAAAAAGTATGGTAAAGCATGTATATTAGTGTACAAAAGTAACTTAGCGATTCTCAATTATTTATTGTACAATATGATTATTTCAATAACAAATATCGTGCTTAATCCATATATATACGCTATATTTTACTTTGCTATTTATGCTATTGGCGTTTAAGACTTCGCTCTTTTTCACGCTCCAAATCCTTTTTCTGCAACACATCGCGTTTATCGTAGGTCTTTTTTCCTTTCGCCAAAGCGATGGTTAGTTTGCAGCGTCCTTGTGGGTTGATATAAATATCCAAAGGCACCAATGTCATGCCCTGTTCTTCCGTCTTTATTCTAATGCGTTTAATTTCGTGACGGTTCAGCAACAAGCGGCGGGGTCGTTCAGCTTCGTGGTTGAAGAATGCCGCCTTTTCCCAGGGGGAGATATGGAAATTCATTAGCCAGCATTCACCGTCTTTAATTTTGGCGAAGCTATCTTTGAAGTTAATGCTACCAGCTCGGATGGATTTGATTTCGGTACCTTTCAGAGCAATTCCGGCTTCAAACTTTTGGATAATGGAATAATCGTGCAGTGCTCGGCGGTTTTGTATAGCTTTCACTGTTTTAGTTCTCTTAAGATCTTTGTTTTATATTCTTGAGCGGTTTCCACCAATTCCATTTCATCGAGGTTTTGCAGATTATATTTTTTTACAGCGAATTTTCCAGCTACCATCACATCCCTCATCTGATGGGCGTTCATGGCATAAACTAACTGAGAATAGGGATTATACATGGGGCTACTTTGCAAATTGTGTGCATCGATAATGCAGATATCGGCGGCTTTTCCTTTTTCGATGCTGCCCAATAGTTTATCTTTGCCTAAGGCTTTTGCAGCTTCTATAGTAACCAAGGCAAGCGCATCGCGGGCGGGTAAGAACTCCGGATCTTCATTTAGAGCTTTGTGTAATTTTGCAGTTGTGGAAAGTTCTTCCAAAAGGTCTAAATTATTATTACTGGCAACTCCATCGCTTCCTAAAGATACCCGCACCTTATTTGCTATCATGCTCTTAAGTGGAGCAAAACCGTTGCCCAATTTCATATTGCTATCGGTGCAAATTGCTATGGCAGAATTACTCTTACCCAAGCGTTCCAATTCTTCACCGCTCAGCCAGACTCCATGGGCAAAGATGCAGTAGCATTCCAGCCAACCCAAATCTGCCAGATAATCTAAGGGTCTTTTTGAATGCTTTGCCAAGCAATCTTCCAATTCCATGCGCGATTCGCTAAGGTGAGTGTGAAGCATCCAACCATGTTTTTGCGCATATAGCGCTGCCGATTTTAGCACTGTTTCGGAGCAGGTATAGATGGCGTGAGGTGCATAACTGCAATCTACCAACGGATATTGTGCGCAGTTAGCGATCAACTCAAGCATATTTGTCTCAAACATTGCCGGATCAGCTTTAAACTCCGGTGCAATGATAGCATCCGAAACAATTACTCGCATTCCGGCACGATCACAAGCTTGAGCGATTTTTTCACAATGGAAATACATATCATTACTAAGGCAGATGCCGTTTTTAAGCATTTCTGCCGCACCGTGCAGAGAGGCGTCGTAAACCATTTCGGCATTAACCATTTTGGCTTCGAGCGGCCAAATATATTCTTTAAGCCATTTATCCAGCGGCAGATCATCTGCCAAGCCTCGAAAGTAGGTCATAGGTAAATGGGAGTGGGTGTTTATCATGCCCGGTATGATCAAGCAACCGGAAGCATCGGTAATATCTGCGGCAGGATATTCTTTTAGTTTCTCTTGAGGTAGAATATCTACAATTTTATCTTCTTCAACAAGAATGAAG
>JAJBBD010000271.1 GCA_020532355.1 Candidatus Cloacimonadota bacterium
AGCATTAGTGATAACATTATGGCGCTAATATAAAAAGTAAGTTTAATTAACTTTCTATAAGCGGCTCTCACGCGCTCTTCATCATCAACAATTTGTGATAGTATCGGGTAAGTTACTCTTTGCGTGCTTGATTCTATGTTTGATGAGACAAGAGTTTGAAACTGACTTGCTCGACTGTACAGGCCAAGCTCTGCTGCTGAAAAGTACTTCCCAATAACCAGGCTGTATATATTTGTATATATTGAATTTAACATACTGGATCCAAGTATGCGTGAACCAAAACTAAACAGCTCTTTAAAAGCGGACACACTATAGCTTAGTGTTGGCTTCCATACCGATGACAAGTGAAGAAGCAATACCCTGATCAGATTCTGGCTTATCATTTTGATGGCTAGACTCCAATATCCAAAGCCCATAAATGCCATAGACACACCAATAAGCCCGGAAATCGAACTTGACCATGCATTAATCTTTGTTTGTCTTTTAAAATCTATATTGCGTGTAAGGATCGCCCTTTCTACTATTCCAAAAGAATTTATAACAAGATTTAGAGACATGATTCGCACGACAAGAATAAGTTCTGAATTGTTATAAAACTTGGCTATTGATCCGGCTGCAAAGTATAGAAGAGCAAACATTGCAATCCCCAGACCAATATTAGTGTAGAACATAGTGTTGTAGTCGTCCTCAGTACAGTCTTGCTTTCGAATCAAGGCTTGCTCCAAGCCACTGTTCACAATTGCTTCTGAGAACGTTATGAAAACCATGCTCATGCCAATTATCCCATACTCGGTAGGACTTAAGAGCCTTGCTAGAACTACGCCAAATACGAAATGAATGACCTGATTCACCATGCTGTCGGTGAAGCTCCATTTAAGACCGGAGATGGTTTTATTTCTGATGCTCAGTTCTTATTCCTTCAACCATTTTGGTAATCTACCTTAAAAAAGACTTACACTAGAGCTGCTGCGACCGAAACAACTAGCCAAAGCGACCCATAAATGCGATATCATTCGATTCCTGCCCCAAGAACAGGGAAAGAACGAAATGGAGTATAGTTAATTTTACCAGTACTATCCAGCACCATGTTAGGATGCCCATGGTATACGAAATCATCTCTATCGATAATAAGGGTCTTAATCATTTCAGCATCCGATGTATAGAAGTAATTCATCGATGCGTCTACATCAAATCTGTTAAAACCAATGATGTGCATGGCCACTTCATTATCTCGGAAGTTATTGTCATGGATAATCGGCGTACAGTCGTAGTAGTTAAAGTTCATGTCAAGCCCTATGCAGATGCCCTTGTCTGATAGTAAATAGTTCCTTTGGATGACTGGATCAAACTCACCGCCACAAACCCGAACATCATACTTACCGTTTTTCTCTAAAACGTTGTTTTCTATTGTAGTGAGAGATGCATATGATTCGACTCCGTAGTTGTTTAACACAAAAAATGAGTTTCGCACCTGGGCATCACAGTAGTCCTTAATCTTTACTCCTGCTGTGTTGCTATGCAGCACCACATTATCGATCGAAACTTCATCGCATCTTAATGCATAGAAACCCCCGGATGAGGTATATATAGAGGGTATCGCATCCCTAATTACTGATGCTATAGAATTGCTAATATCAACACGCTCATTGTTTTCAAAAGCCATGCCTCCAGAGCTTTTGCGAATAACGCAGTTTCTGACAATAGATTGTGCACCATTCATCTTAATACCGTTTAGGGAATACTCGATTACGCAGTTTTCCAGTATAACATTTCCGTTTACAACTATTCCTCCGGACTGAGTTGCTTCTCCCTGACTATTGTAAGCAGAGGTTACTATTGAATACGACCCACTCGAAGATAACTCAGCATTAAGAGTTCCATTAATCATCATGCTTTTCATAGCATTAATCTCAATTCTTGTACCCTCGTTGAAAACCACATCCCCATTAATCGTTAGATCATCCTCAATAACATATGTCTTATAGGAATCAAATCCAAAATCGCCTTGAATGAAACTGGATAGCACTACTTCAGGATACAGCTTGATGTCAGTTGTTGTTCTTGGCTCGATATTCGCCATACTTATAAGATTATTCAGGTCATTTGTACCGGGCGTAATTTGTATATTATGAAAATACCTTATTCCCCAATTCTCTTTCGATATTACAACATTATAGCGTCCTAGAGCTACGCTCCCCTGAGAAAACGATCCATCAGATGCAGTTATGGTTTTATAGATCGGCATTGAATCCCGATGATCGAACTCGGTTTCCTGCCCAATCATTACTCCAATATGAGGATAATATCCATTGATGCGTGTTATAGTCGTATCCAGCTCTGCTAGCTCGTAGAGAGCTATCGTAACCCCTGAATAGTCCGCCGGATCAAGGTCAGGATTGACGGTATCATTTACTAAGACTACCCTACCTGTAAAGGTGCCTGTTTTTGGTGATGTGCTACTGTCGCAGGCAGGAAGCAATATGCTGACTGAGCACAATGCCAGAATGACAAGTGCCAACGGCAGGCGGCATAGACTTTGCTTAGTTTTAAGTTTCATACTTCTGTCC
>JAJBBD010000272.1 GCA_020532355.1 Candidatus Cloacimonadota bacterium
ATCAGATATTCTCTGGTTTACCAGTTTACTTAAGCCTGCCTTATCTCCGGCTTTTTGGTATAAATCCATCAGTTCATCTTTCTCGACTTCATTGATTGACTGGTAGTCTCCATAAGTCTGGATTGCTATGCTGTATTGCTGATCGCCTAAAGCTTTGGTCCTTAAATCCATTGTTTTTCCGCTTTTTGCGTAGTATGCCACAGATTTTTCAGGATCATGGATGTATAGAGAATCCAGATACTGGTTTGCTTTGTCTTTGTTTCCCACCTCAGTGTATAGGTCAATTAGCATATCATAAGGCTTAGGATTGATTTTCTCAGCATTTGTAATTGCTTTGCTAAAATCATTTGCCTTCGAGTAGTACGATGCAGCTTGTCGGTAATCTCCACCCAGTTCAAAAAGTACGGCCGCTTGACTAAATGCAGGTGGATCAGTCGCCAACATTTCGTTTGCAGCTAACGAACTAATTGATATTATCAGGCTTTTATCGTTAGCTAACCTCACCGAAGTGACTTCGTATGCCTTGTAGTAATTTTTTCTTTCGGAATATGCATTTACCAGCCTGTAAGCTGTGCTGTCCGGCATGTTAGCTAAAATGACGTTTTTAATCGGATTTCCTGTCTGTTCCGCGATAAAATACGCTTCAAATAGACTTGAGACATTCTTATCAAGTTTAAAGTAATTGATTGCTTCATCAGTTTCCTCAGCCAAGCGCGCCAACCTGCTTAACTCCATATAGTTATCTGGTTTGGCTACTTTGCATATATTGTATGCCATTGAGTATTCTTCTGCTTGTTCACAGATATATATCCGTTGGTCTGCCGAGTAATGCTGTATAAAGCCTAAACAACTTGCAGCTGTCTGAAAATCATTCCCGAGCAAATAGCAGTTGATAATCTTATCATAATCCTTTTCTTTTTTTGAAATTAGCAAATCACCCAAGGCATTAAAAAACTCCGGGTTTTTGGTTGTTGTGGCTGCTTCTACCATAACTTGTGTTGCGTTAAATTCAATAAGATCTTGATATTGATTAAGGTGATTCAATATCGTACTTCTCTTTACATTGCAAAGATATGACATAAGTATGTCATTGTTGGTCAACTGATCCCGGAAAGCGTCTAAATCTTTTAGTGCATTGGTTTTATTGTTTAGAATCACTTGAATCAAAAACAACCTCATGTTCCTTATAGGTATTGATTTAAGATAGAGATTAAAGTCTTCTTTGGGCAAATGTGATGTAAATGTCTTCAGATCACTGAGTTCCGTCTTGGTTAGTATGTACCGATTATAGATAACTCTGTGCATTTGATCCCTGAAAAACTCGTCAACTAATTTCAATACATCAGAACTGGTAGAATTATACAACATATCCCAGAGCAATATTGTTGTTTCCAAGGAAAGTGCCTGAGTTTGATAAGCCTCAGTGTTAATAGCAGTAGCTCCTGATTGCGTGTCTGCGAAATAGTTCACAACATCAGCTTGCGTTACTGATTGTAAAGGCACTACTATCATTAAACATATAGCTATCGCTGTCAATATATTACAGTCCTTTAACATTATACTCACCTCTTAGTCATTAATTTTCTCTTATCTACATTTACCAATATCTGTTAACTTACAAATCTGAGTGAAATTAAGTCTCAGGTCTGAATTATCCGTAGATGAAAACAGTCCACTTTACTAACTATCACTATTCAATTTTCTTCGTAAGGTTCGTTACTCTATATACACTTCCTCCCACAGCAAGGTACCTGCCATCGGGGCTGAAAGCCACAGAACCGTTTTTGTTACCTTCCCATGAATAAGTACTTACAGTTTGTTGCTCTATGGATTCAAGATCAATAATGATAGCATTATTAGCCATCCCAACAGCAAGGAACTTGCCATCAGGGCTAAAATCGAGTGATGTTGGTACTGAACTAAGCTCGTATTCCAGAACTTGTTTCTTGTTGGATACATCGGATATGATAATTAGGCCTCCATAACCATTCGGGTTTGGGTTCTCTCCCCTTGCTAATAGACTACCATCCTTGCTATAGGCTTTGCAAATGGACCTGAATAACATATCGACTTGTCTTGTTTCTAAATTATAAACTCCACTTCTAAAAGCAATGTGCTTCCCGTCAGGACTCCAAACCGGATCATCAATACTTATAGCGATATCGGATAAATCCATGATTTTTTGGCTAGTTTCAATGCTATATATGCATCCGTCATCTAATATTATAAATCGCCCATCAGGACTAAAATCGATTGACGAAAAATTTGGATTGTAGATGCTAAATTCAATGTTCATAACAAGTTTCTTAGATTTAATATTGTACACTTTAACATGGTTGGGGTCACCACGATCTATATTTTTTGAGTCATAACAGATAATTGCTATTAAATCTCCATTGGGACTGACACGGAAAATTTTACCGCCTTTTAATTCTGCGTCCTTCTTCCCGGACTCTAAATTATAAAAACTTATTAATTCTGCGTCCTTCTTCCCGAACTTAAAATCATAAAAATTTACAAAATAATCTTTCTTCATGTCTCCAATCGCCAGGTAGGAAGTTCTAGGTACAAATTCTACGCCTCGATATTGTGTCTTAAATGTCAGCATCGGCTCCAATG
The DNA here is from genome assembly GCA_020532355.1 of Candidatus Cloacimonadota bacterium. Lineage (NCBI taxonomy): Bacteria > Pseudomonadati > Candidatus Cloacimonadota > Candidatus Cloacimonadota bacterium. The sequence goes on from JAJBBD010000272.1 coordinate 2,620, forward strand.
CGATTGTTTGGTTAAATCCGGATACAGGCTCTTCTATCCTGACCCTTGCTAGACCGATTTTGTCCCCGATATCTATACAAAGCTGACCTTTTATTTGCACATTAGCCCAATTCTGGCTAAGAATTCTTGCAATCGGGCCATCAATGCTCATTGACGTTTCATAGAGTTCCTTTTGGTACGCCAGATGCTTGATGGTCAGCGGGAAGATTTTTTTATTGGGGTCATATTTGCCTAATGTAACTTCAATCTCGGTAGTATCAAAGGTTTTCGATCTTAGTTCGGCAAGCCTCTGCGAAGTTTCAAACAAAACCTGGTTACGCATTAAAACAATCTGTGGAATAACCTTAATTGATCTGATTGCATACTCTTCTTCAGATTCAAAATCATCCTTGGGGGCTAAAAGTGGATTTATCTCTTTCATGGTAATCAGTTGCTCATCCAACTGTTTCTCACTGGCAACCAGCTCCTGTTTCAATAAACTAATCTGTGATAGTGTTTCAGTTATAGACTGCGCAACGAGTAAAAGAGGCACAATCATTATTAAGGCACATAGGGACTTTTTCATTTTATCTCCAATATTACTTAAATATATCATTAAATAATTACTTTTTAATAGATGCTTCCACCAGAGAAAGCTATTAGTGAACATAATCATTGATCTTCTTCCA
>JAJBBD010000273.1 GCA_020532355.1 Candidatus Cloacimonadota bacterium
AGATATAAAGATTAAAGACGCCATTGGCAGAGCCTGGCAATGTACAACCATCCAGTTTGATTTTAATTTGCCAGAACGTTTTGATATGCAATACATTGGAGCAGATAATCAAGCACATCGCCCATATATGATTCACAGAGCAATATTGGGCTCGGTGGAACGCTTCTTTGCCACTCTTTTAGAGTATCACGGTGGTAATCTGCCTTTATGGCTTGCTCCAATCCAAATGATGTTATTACCAATAACAGATGCACAATTGGATTATGCTAAATCTTTACAAGATAGAATGCTAAGCTTGGGATTACGCTGTGAGATAGATAGTCGCAGCGAAAAGATTGGCTACAAAATCCGCGAAGCCGAACTTAAGAAGATTCCTTATATGTGTATTATTGGTAAGAAAGAAGCAGATGCAGGCACCCTTACTCTACGACGTCATACCAAAGGTGATTTGGGTTCGATGAGTATTAATGAGGCAATAAACATAATTAAAGCAGAATTATGAGTGTGTTTGAAAGCATCAAAGAAGAGCTACTTAAAGAAGCTTCCGCTATCACTTCTGTTGCTGAGACATTAGAACCCTTACAAGTAGAGAAAGCTTTCCTTCTGTTGCAAAAATGCAGAGGGAAAGTAGTTCTCACCGGAATTGGAAAAGCCGGCATTATAGCGCGCAAGATCTCTGCAACTTTAGCCAGTACCGGCACCAGTTCAATTTTTCTTCACGCTGGCGAAGGCATTCACGGAGATTTGGGAATGCTTGCCAAAGAAGATTTGGTTATGGCGGTATCAAACAGCGGAAATACTTCCGAAATGTTGGCGATAATCCCCTATATCAAGTTTATCGGTATTCCCCTTATTAGCATTACAGGAAATAGCAGCTCCCAATTGGCTAAGGCTTCTGATGCAGTATTATGCACAAAGGTCGATGCAGATCTAGAACCATTAGGCATGGTTCCTACTTCCAGTACTACCGTTGCTTTAGCTTTAGGCGATGCTTTGGCTATTGCATTACTTAAAGACAAGAACTTCTCTCTTAATGATTTTGCCAGATTCCATCCGGGTGGAGTAATTGGGAAAAAGCTTCTCTTAAAGGTTGCGGATTTGATGCATTCTCGTGAAAATCTCCCTCACGTACACGAAAATACACCCATGCGAGAAGCAATATTGGAGATGACCAGCAAAAAACTTGGTTGTACCATTATAGAAGACGATGCTGGATTGATGAGAGGTATTATTACTGATGGAGATTTACGCCGGCAGCTTCAGATTCGAGGGGATGAGCTTCTAACGCATCGTGCGGCAGAATGTATGACTGCAAATCCGAAACATGCTTTAGCAAACGAACTGGCCGTTAGTGCATTGGCATTGATGGAGAAGCACAGTATTACAGCCCTTCCTGTAATAGATATACAAGGAAAAGCCATTGGAATCCTGCATATGCACGATCTTATCAGAGCAGGAGTTGTATAGTAGCTTCCCTACATTTTCAAACTGTCATATTAGCTTTTGAAAACCAGTTAGATAAGTATTTGTTTATAGCGAGGCATCCCTGTTTGGCATATCCAACAATCTTGAATAGATCGTTGAACAAATAACTCATTGATTTTAGCTGAGTTAAGCACCGATTATCATCACGATGTTTCTTCTTAATTACGCCTTTTTTTGATGTATCTATTTATTGTCCAATTTTATGTGAAACACTATATTTATTATGGCTCTCTTTCAAACTAAGTGGGCATCATAGATCTACAGAATATTCTTCACTTAAGCGCTTGACTGCGAGCACAATTACAGTACGGGCAGGGAACTGTTTCGCCAGCGCGAGGGATGGAATGGCAAGCTCCTGCTTGCCACAGGCGTTACCGAAAATACTGGCATAAAAATATTGTATACACCTACTCGAACCGAAAGAAAGCCTTTTATACTGGCTACCCAATAGGTTTGAAAGAGAACCTTGTTTATTACCTCACTCGCCTTGCCTCAAGCTATACATAGCGTGGGTTTATCCTGAGATTCTCCCTTATCGATATGATGATGGTAGCCTAAACTTGCCTTAACTCTCCGTAAAAGTATCAAGAAGGAGGTTTGTATTACAATAATTGCGACAAATTTCCAGAAAAGCTCATCATGGCTCCATACAAAAGCACCTGTTTTATTGTTTCTGTATGAACAACTCTCATTTGAACGAATATGGCTTTAACGAACTGATATTTAACCATTTATTTTGTGTCAACTATCGATAAATGAAATGTGCTGATGGCGAGGTTTATAATCCCGACGATTGATGAAGCCAATTTAATTAGGATTCAACGTAATGTTTCTAATAGTTGTTTTGCATGCCGTTCCCAACTAAATGCCTCTAATCGCTTATACGCTTTCGCTTTCAACGCATCTGCTAAAGCAGGATTGGAAAGCACACTCTGAATAGCTGAGGCAATTTCAGATGCTTTTTGGGGATTAAAGGTAAGAACAGCTTTTTTGCCAATTTCCGGCAATGAAGAAGTATTTGAGCAGACAACTGGAACTCCAGCAGCAAAGGCCTCCAATAAGGGAATACCAAATCCCTCATAAAGAGAAGGAAACACATATAAAGAGGCGTGTTTATATAAGCCAGCCAAGTCGCTATCCTGAACAAATCCGGTAAAAATTACTCGTTTTCTATCTCGCATTCTATGCCAATACTCTTTTACCACATCTGCCCCATTCCAGTCACTTCCAGTTAATACCAAACAATACTCATCCTTAATGCTTTGTGGTAGTAGATCATACGCCTTAAGCAAATTCAAATGATTCTTTCCGGGATGTTCTATGCGAGCTATATAAAGTAGATATTTTCCCTTAACATGGTATTTGGATTCAAGTTCGGCGCAGCTAATTGGGTTTTCCAGTTTAGCGGGATCGTAACCATTGTAGTTCACAAAGATTCTGCTACCTGGAATGCCAAAGAATCTTCTTAAGTCGTACTTTGTGCTTTCGCTAATAGCATATATTCTGGGCGCTTTATGCAAATAATGAGGAACAATATGCTTGATATAAAACATGCGCAAGATATCGTATTTGCCTGGAATATGAAATTGGGATAGATCGTGAAAAGTAAGAATAGTACGCTTATTATAGCTACAGAACAGCCTGCGATTTGCTGCGGGTAAAAATATGAGATCGAAACGCTTTAAAGATGGATAAAACGGTAATAAATACAAATGCCAAAACATTGATGCAAAGGGGTTTTTAACCCACTGGGGGCTTTCGATAAAGTGCAAATGCTTGTCTCGAAAGGGAAAGTTATCTATATCTGAAGGATGGATAAGCAAATATACTTCATGTGCTTTAATAAGCTCTTTGGTAACGCTGATAATGTAATCCGCAATACCAGATTTCCCTTTGTCGAAAGCCATACAGCTAATCAGGATTTTCCGTTCTACTTTATTGCAAGCTTTATAAAATGCATTCTTCCTTCCATACCAAGCGAAAAACCTTTGTGCAAACCTATATAGCTTTGTTTTTGGTAACCAAGCCAGCTTCTTCTCGTGGATCAAAAATACAAAATCGCGCAAAAGTTCAATACTTGCTGCCAATAACACAGTTTTAAAGAAAGATAATTGGGAAGGATCTTTTTCGTATAAATCACGGTAAATATAAGCTTCGGCAACTCCTTCACCTTTATAGCGTTTTGCTATTTGTTTAAGTGTGTAGTTGTGTGAGTGCTCCACCATGGCATCCTTGGCATATCCAATTTTATAGCCCAATTGCTTCATTCTCCAAGACCATTCAATATCTTCAGAATATTGCAGATCTTCGTTGAAGGGATTGTTTTTGATATATTCAGCTTTTACAGCAGAGCTGGCAAGAGAGAAGAAATGCCTCCACTTAGAAGCAGTTTTCCCATCACCAAACGCCCTAAGATAGTCTTTTTTAACCGGCGGAATAGCATCTGGGCGAGGAATCTGATTTGCATAAACTGCAATTAGCTCGCTATCAGTTTCCAGTGGGCGAATTAGATTTTCTAACCATTCTTCGTTACATGGAATAGCATCTGCATTATTGAAGACTATATACTCTCCAGAGGCGTAGGTTATAGCTTCATTGAGAACTTTCCCGGGAATGTATTGTTGGGCAGGTATGCTATATACTTTAAGCGTCTTGGCTTTTTGTAATAATTCCCAACCTCCATCGGTAGAACCTGAATCTACACAAATTAACTCGAAATCTTGCCTGCTTTGCTTCTGAAACATATCCAAAGTTTTTTCTAGCCAGGGCATCTCGTTTTTTGCACGCAGAATTATGCTAATCATATATCGATTTCCACTTTTGTTTCGTTGAGATAGCCAAATCTTTTGCGCTCGAAGCGATTGCTCATAGACATAATAATCTTTACACCTCGCCCGCTTGAATTCGCCCCATCCAGCTCAAAATCGTAAGGTTCCTCGATGCTGTAAGACAAGTTTTCGGGTACCCATTCGATACCTTTATCCCAAAAACGGATAGAAAGCATATTCGGTATTACTCGGAACTCCAGAACTATTTCTGCATCTTCCCGATAATTGTAACCATAGGTTATAATGTTGTTTAAGAACTCATCAACAATCAGTTCTGCTTTTGCCGCCAAGAATGAATCATTGGTCCATTTTAGCACCAATCGTTCACATTCCTGGGCGGTTTTTCCAACTTCTCGCAAAGCGGAGCGCAATACGAGGTGATGATGTCGGGTAATACCCCCGGGTTTTGGAATATCACTTTTTGAATGCAAAGCTTGGAAGGCAAATAAAGTAAAATCGTCCAGATTGGTGCGAAAGTCATTTTTGATCAAGTAATCGATAATCTTGAAAGGAATCGTAATACATGTATCCCTATCGGATATATTGGAAAGTAACTGCCTAATGCCCTCGATGCCAAATTGCAAACCCTTATGGTTTGTGCACTCATAGATGCCATCGGTAAAAACCAAGAAAATATCAGTACTGTTAAGTGGTAACCGATCCATATCTTCATCATTATAGTTGGTATAGGGCATCCATCCCAAAGGGAGTGAGCCTTTTTCATCTAAAATCTTGATCTGAGAAGTTAGGGAATTTATTTTAATTAAAGGAGGATGTCCTGCGTTTAAAAAGCGTATTTCCTGCTCGTTGATATCTACCACTCCCATTAAAAGCGTAAGGTAATTATTATGCATAAAGAGATCGTTGTAAAGCCTCTCGTTGAGTTTTGTAAAAAGCTCTGCCATAGATTTTGTATCTTGATAGGCTTCTACCATTAGCTTGATGGTAGATTTTATGGCTGTCATTAGTAACGCTGCTTGTACTCCATGCCCCGAAACATCGCCAATATATACAACGTATTTTGTATCCGAAAGTTTGATGCGATCAAAAAGGTCGCCACCAACTGCTTCACAGGGCTCGTAATAAGAAGAGAATAAAATTTCTTTGTCCAGATAAACCCATTTGGGCAATATTGCCTGCTGAATATTGGCAGCCGTGCTAAGATCTTTACGTAAAGCATCGATCAATTGAAGATTCTTGTGTTCGGCACGTGTTAAAGTAATGGTATTGTTCACGCGGGCAAGCAATTCAAGCCGTGAGACTGGCTTTTTGATGTAATCTGCCGAGCCCGCCTCAAAACCCTTGTTTACAGATTCATCGTCTTGGCTTGCAGTAACTAAGATAACTGGAATATCTGGTTTGGATTTATGCATAAGCTTACAAGTTTCATAACCATCCAAGCCACTACCCATATTAACATCCAATAACACCAATTCATAGCTATTATCTGCGATTTTTTTTAAAGCTTCTTCACCACTATGACAATAGTCTGTTTGATAGTTATCTCCCTTAAGGATACTGGAGATAATCTGAATAATGATATCTTCATCATCCACGATTAATACTTTAGCTTCTAAATCCATCATGTCCTCTTCATATATGTAGGTTAGCTAGGTTTTTTTGTATAACGGCAGAAGCTTAGTAGATATCCCGAAGAGCTAGTTTCTTCTCTAAGAACCGATTTTTCCCATTGGCTGAAATCAAAATCGGGAAATCTGGTATTTCCAGGGATATCTGCTCTAATGTGTGTTATGTACATAATGTGAACTAAATTCAGAGCTTGGGCAAATACATTTGCTCCACCAATTATAAAAGCATCGGGAAAGCAAGATAGCGCATCATGAAGAGAGTGTTTTACAACAATTTGAGGTGCGCTGAACTCCCGATTCGTACTCAGAACAACGTTTTTTCTGCCCTCTAATGCAGCCCCTAATGTGAGGAATGTTTTTCTGCCCATAATGATAGTGTTTGCCATTGTTTTCTGTTTGAACCATGCTAAATCTTCTGGAATATGCCAAGGCATTTGGTTATCGTTCCCAATTACCATATTATTTGCCATTGCGACAATTATCTTGGGATTCAAAACCTGCCCACCTCAAAGAAATGGTCTATTGGTTCAATTCCCGCTTGTTTGGCAGCTTGCAGATTACCATAGAAAAGCATCTTTCCATCATCCAAAAAGATAATCTTGTCGGCAATGCGATGAATAGAGGCAAGTTCGTGGGTTACTATCACAATAGTCATTTTAAGTTGATGCTTCAAGTTGAGGATGAGATTATCCAGAGATTCGGAAGTAACGGGATCTAATCCAGCCGACGGCTCATCACAAAAAAGTATTTCAGGATCAAGCGCTAAGGCTCGAGCTAAAGATGCTCGCTTCTTCATGCCTCCAGATAACTCTGAAGGAAATTTATAGATAGCATGACTCAATCCTACTAAATGCAATTTAACTCGAATTATCCTATCGATAACTTTGGTGGAAAGATCCGTATGCATCTCCAAGGGAATAGATACGTTATCGTAAACGGGAATAGAATTTAGTAAAGCGCCATTTTGAAAAAGCATTCCAGTGCGTTTTAACACTGCATAAAACTCATTTTCGCCCATATCAAGGATTTCATCACCCCAAAATTTCACGCTCCCAGCGGCTGGTTCATAAAGCCTTAGCATGTTTTTTAATAATGTGGTTTTCCCACAACCGCTACCCCCCAATATCACTGTAATTTCTCCAGGATATATGTCGACAGAAATGCCATCGAGTATGGTGAGTTCATCATATTTGGCAACGAGACCCTTAACCTCAATAATTGGTTTGCCGCTAAACAGTTCTTCTTTCTTCATAAATATAACAAACTAAAGACAGCATCGAAGAGGATAACGGCAAATATAGAGCTTACCACTGCTGCTGTGGTTGCTCTTCCCACTCCCTCAGCACCGCCTTTTACTTGAAATCCGTAATAAGATCCCACGATCACAATCACCCAAGCAAACCATATACTTTTTCCAAAACTGATAATGATATCTTTGATGCTGATTATTTCTATGGATCGGTCTATAAAAGTTTCCATCGAAGTATCCAATAGAACAAGTGCTATGAGTCCTCCTCCGATCTCAGCTACTAAGATGCTAAACATTACCAAAATGGGCATTACAAACGTGATGGCATGAAACTTGGGAACAACCACAAAACGTATGGGGTGCAGAGACATCATGCGTAAAGCATCCAATTCTTCAGTAACTTGCATGGTAGCTATCTCAGATGCGATTGCACTTCCACTGCGCCCAGCAACAATAATCGATGTAATTAAGGGTCCCATTTCCCTAACCATCGTAATAGCAAGTAGATCAGCCAAAAACACACCTGCGCCAAAGTTCTTGAGCTGTACTCCAGACTGTAGAGACAAAATGAAACCAATAATAAATGAAAGTAACGCCACAATGGGCAGGGCTTGAGATCCAAGCAGTGCTGCTTGCTGGATTGTAGATCCCTTGCGTCGGCTCTTCGCATTAAACAAACCCACGGCACTGTAATAGAATATTTCGGAAGCAAGGGTAAGGGCTTCTATCATAGAATAGTAGAAGGCTATTGCATTGTGACCTAATTGTTCAAAAGTACCCATCTCTCTATTTGGTGCAACAATTGGTAGATTGATGGTAGTAAAAGTATCAATAACCGCCTGAACTTCTGATTTTGCACCCCTAAAAAGCAAAATTCCGCTCTTTTGTCCAAAATGTTGATGCACTTCATCCAGAAACGATACACCGGCACTATCAAGAGATTCGATGCCGCCCAGATCTATCATCGTAACTTGTTCTTGAATACTGGATTTTAACAACTTACTCAATTCTTTTTCGGCAGAAGGCACATTTTCTTTGGTAAAAACACCTTCCAGTACCAGTACGTTGTTGGATAGTTTAAGATACATCAGTAGAACAAACTCATCCTAAGATACGAGGTATAGTTGTAAACCCACCAAGGCTTAATTCTTTCATCATACTCAAGCTTCAGTTTAAACTCAAGCGAAATATTGCGATAAATCCTCAAGTTTATTTGGTTCTCATTCTCGATGCGAGGCATAACCCCTGTTTCTTCAATGGGGAACAAAGCGTCAACACTTGAATTCAAAGAGAAGAAGGAGAGTAGATTTACCAATGAAAAGATTAGTGTTGTTTCGATTCCGCGACTGTAATTATCAGGTGATTCCCGATAAATATCATATCCTGAGTCGGTTTTTTCATAGCTATAAGAATTATTATTCAAATCTTGTTGCCAGCCGTATCCTCCGCGTAAACTCATATAGCTCTTAGGGCTAAAATTAATGCGGTATGTTAACCCTCCCCCTTCTTTTAACCTGAGTGGATACATAGCAATTTTGGAGCGAATTTCGTCTGTGTTTTCAACTCGTTGAACCTCAGTTCCCTCACTGTTTATCTTAATGTAATTCTTTACATCTGAAAATTTGGTATATTCATCCCAAAAATGTGTATTGAGATCTCCTCTAAGATAGAAAGCAAAGTTATTAAGCAATCGCTTTTGCTTTCCCCAAGGATAAATAAGAAAAACATTTTTCAACGAATACGAATCGGGGTTGATGCGAAAATCTACGTCTTTAGAAAAATTCGCACCTATATCGTAAATACTTCGCATATTAATATGAAACGGACGGAAATCGTGATCTATGGTATTATCAAACGTGCCAAACAAACTAAGAGAATACATGGGATCATCTTGATCGATTGAATTATCAGCCGAAAGATTTACGTTGGCGTGGATGATTCCTTTATGAAACTTGATGCTACCAATACCTAAATCATCTGATAACACACCGGCACCAACCAAAATATTTCCACTTGAACTGGTTGGATCTACAACAATAGTTAGAGTATGACTATCGCCTTTAACTAAGTTAACTGTGGTAAAATCCTTTAGATCGCTCCAAGAATAGCCCCCTAACGTAACCATATAAGAACCGGGCGGGAGTATCCAAAGTTCCTCCTCTATTCCATGTTCATCGTCACTTAAACTAAAGCCCGTGCCTACCTTCCTATATCCATAATCATCTTCATTTTGAATCCATATATCATATATTTGGCGTACTTTACTCTGAGATTGATCCAATATTCTAACTTTAAGCTCACACCAATTGCGTTCAACAACTGTGCGCTGACGTGGATATACATTGAGAATCATTTGAATATCTTCATTGTATCCGGTAATAATACGGTATTTACCCGGATCAAGCTGTAATGGCGAATTATAAGTGCCCCATTGTTCTGAGATAGAGGTATTAAGAGAATCTAAGCCCTCAACTCGATATAGTATATCATTGGCAATCGGGGATTTTGTGCTTAGAAACAGCTCACCATATTCAATTTGAGACAGATTTTCATCTAGCTGTTGAAAATAATACTCTTCTGGAGCAGTTAGCGTATCCTGATAATCCCGGCGAGTGCTACGAATGGGACGTCCGGCAAAATGCATAATACATAATGCGGCAAATGTGTTCGTCTCTTCCATTATCATATTGTTAAAAACCTGCACCAAATACACGGTAGAATCATCGCTCAAATCGTGATAACGCTCATTGCGATGGGCAATAATCACCTTCTCTGATGTACTATCGCGCATTACAAATTCCATTCTTAAAAAAGCCCTGGGGTTCTTTCCCTCTATCTTTTCAATGTTCAGAACGTTAGTTTCCAAGTAATAATTCGGATCCGTCTCTCCGGTGTCCCTACTCACATTAGAGAATATATTGTAAGCGCGTAACCTTTGGGTTATCAAATTGGGAATAGCATCGGTTAGACGATTTGCCCAGAGATCGTTATTCATAAACCGAACTCTATAGAAGTTTTCTTTAACCACAATTTGATTTCGACTGTATGTCCTATTTATCTTGCTGTTAAAAACGTGCAAGGTTTTTCCGCTGGAAACATCTAACTTTAGTTCAGTTTTTTCTGTACTGGGCTGATAGTCCAGAACGTAATAATTGGTTTGGATGCGTTCAACTTTACTAAAACACCCTCCCACAAAGATTAAGGCTGACAAAACAATAAGTAAATATATCCGTTTCATTATACACCTTCCTCGCATCTTAATTGCCGCGCAGTAAAATTGCCGGATTATCAGAGATTTGCCTTGAGAAATCATTTAAGTTTTCTGAAGCATACCTCATATTCTCCAGGGTTTCCAGCAAATCATCTTGCGATCTCAATAGCGCACGGTTGAGAGTGTTTACCAAAACTCCGGTTCTTTGAATAGTAGTACCAAGATTTGATACCATTTCTTTTACATTTGCCTCAGCTAATTGAGCTGAGAGTGCATCAATATTTTGCACTATCGATACAAATTCATCCGAAGATAGTAGTTGATTGATTGTATCTAAAGAACGGTTGATATTAGTACTAATACTTACTATCTGCTCCGTTCCCTCCAATACTAGAGTATTTGTATTCTGACCAATGTTATTGAGATGGAATCTAGTATCCTGTAACAAATATTCAGTTTGGTCAGTAATGTCTCCCACGGTTTTATTTAAATTTCTGGTAATGAGTACCAGTTCATCATTCAATGTTTCGGCTATTTGATTTATGGATTCCACAGAGCTATCGGATATATCTTCTATACTGTTGTTCAAGGTTTGAGTTATGGAATCCAGATTTCGGCTAAGATCCTCTGTAAGATTTGCAGTATTGTTGGCAATTCGATTAAAAGAATCTAGGGTACCGCTCAGTTTATTGCGTGTTATTTCCAAAATTGCCCCAGTCTCATCTAATATCTTGGCAATATTCTCCCGATTCTGTTCACTTGTAATTTCGTTTATATTCTGAGCAATCGCATCTATCTTCTCGGCTATGGAAATAGCTCGTTCCGAAATATCGTCGATCATCGTGGATCCAGCTTTTATATTGCTACCAGGGCTTATGGTGCGCGCTTCATTTGTGCCGCCTCGGATCTCCACAGCTTTCAATCCGGTTATTCCCACCAAACTTAGAACTGCCTCAGTGTTTTCTTTTATAGGGGTACCAGGTTCGATATTTATTGTTACCCTCACCTTCAGTACATCATCTGGATCTATTTTGATGTCCTCCACTCTACCAACTTTAATCCCTTGATAGTTTACGGTTCCCCCTACCTGCAAACCGCTTACAGGATAGTCTTCAAAAACTATATAATAAGTATCCCACTTTTGAGTGAGGCGATTGCCTGCAACTGCCGCAGCAAAAACCAATATCAGAATACTGCCAACCGCTAAAAAAACGCCTAAACGAACTTTTGTTGCTTTAGATACCAAATCTATCCCCCTTAATTGTAGGTAAGATCACCCGTAATAAGCATATTACTGATTTTTGTTGGTTTTTCTGCTTTAAGGTGTACTCGTCCGTCACAGATAACATCAGCTCCAAAGCCTACATCGCCTTCAATAATCAGCTCCTTGCAACCTGCTAACGAAGGAACTGTCTCAAAGCGATTAAGCAATTGGTCGATATTGCCATAATACCTGCTATCCAAATCTATATAAGGAATCTTTGATACTCCTCGTTTTAGTTTAATCTGATACTGATCGTTAAGCTCGTAAAGGTCTGACCAGATAGCCAAAAGATCATTCGTTTTTTTTACGGGAGCAAAACGTTCACGAGGAACTACCAAAGCTTTTGCTCCGGAAAAACTGCTTATTGCTGCTCCCATGGCAGTTTCCAGCTGAAAAACCTTTGTGCCTTCCACTTCTTTGGGATTTACAATTAGTGGCAAAATCATGAGACCATCATTGGTGATGAGGTGCCAATCCAAAGCATTGAGATCTATCCACAAGTTATTTGTGTTGAAGTACTTATATTTGTTAATATCTTGGAAATTGTTTAAATCGTCTGCTGGGCACTGGGCTATTTCACGCAATAGTAGATTCCCTTCCGCATCTTGGGCCAAATGACCACCCTTCTTATCCATCTCGGTTCGTTCACATACTTCCATCAAAAAGGGTATATCGTTCTTAGCCATATATGATGCAATACGAGGATCTACTGCTGCTCCCAGATTATCGGAATTTGATACAAACATATATTTATAGCCTTTGGCTATTAGACTATCTAAAATCCCTGTTGTTGATATTGCTGTGTAAATATCCCCATGACCTGGAGGATTCCATCGTTGAGTTTTGTCGGAAGAATTAAAGGGAGCAAGTTCTTCTTGACGTATGCGGGGAAACTTGTTTTGCATAAAAGATATTGGCAAGCTTTGAGTTTGCAAATCTGGGTATCTCATCAGATAATTCAAGGTGTCTTGATGAGTGGCATAACTATTCATAAAAAGAAGTTGTATGTCATAGCCAGAGCTTGAGCGCAAAGCAAGTATGTGTCTGGTAATAATATCCAAAAAATTCATATTGCCCTTAACAGGAAGTAGAGATTTTGCTTTGGAAAGCCCCATACTTGTTCCCAAGCCTCCATTCAGTTTGACTACTGCGATTTGTTTTAAATATTTCTCTGTTCCGGCTGTATCTAGATCTGAGTAATTAGCTAACAAATCTCCTTGTGGAGGAAAAATTGTGCTTTCGGGAATGCTTCCCCTTACTCCACTCTCGAGAGCTTTGTAATAATTGCTAAAGGTTCGGATCAAAATATCTGAAAGGTTTTCAGCTTTCATCGCTTTTACAAACTGAGTGAGCATTATAATTTATCCTTCCCTACTATAGCAGGCTATCAATATAATCTTCATCTATTGGTTCCGGAACTGTTAATTCACCTTCACCGGCATGCTTGATGTTCCAGTTCTGAGCCGTTTCAATGGCACCTGCGTTTCGCGCCCAAGCTCTACGCGCAACTCCTCCCATTACGTCCCAAGAAAGTCCCTTACGGATTACTTCGTCCATGTGCTCGCTACCATCTAATACAATGCCATTGCCTCCATTAACGCTTCTGCCAATGCCTACTCCCCCACCGTTTGAGAGCACCACAAGAGTCATGCCTCTTGCAATATTTCCGGCAAAGCAATGAGTTGCCATATCCGCCATGAGATTAGATCCATCATAAATATTCGCAGTCTCCCTGAAGGGGGAATCAGTTCCGGACACATCATGATGATCTCTACCCAATATTACTGGACCAATCTCTCCGTTACGCACCATCTCGTTAAACTTAAGAGCGATGCGTATGCGCCCTTCTTCATCTGCATAAAGAATGCGAGCTTTTGTGCCAACCACCAGAGCATTTTCATCTGCAGTTTTTATCCAATGATAATTATCTCGATCCATCGAATTACGTTGCGGGTCAATCAAATCACATGCCGCTTTATCTGTTGCTCGTAGGTCTTCATCTTTGCGAGAAAGACATACCCAACGGAAAGGACCGTAACCATAATCGAAACACATTGGTCCCATAATATCTTCTACGTAAGATGGCCAAATAAAGCCATCATTTGTATTGTTTGAATCCTTGGCTATGCTATGCTCTCCTGCATCAAACACACTTGCCATAAAGCTATTGCCATAATCCCAAAAATGAGACCCTTTTGCAGTAAGCGCTTGCAACACTCTAAAGTGTTTTTTTAGAGAAATATCTACTTGCTCCTTAAACTTGGCTGTATCCTTAGCTAAGAGTTTTCTGCCTTCCTCAAAGCTAAGTCCGACTGGCGTATAACCGCCTTCATATACGGCGTGGCATGATGTTTGATCACTGATCAATTCTACTTTGATATCATTATCTTCACAATACCTTAGAAGATCCACAATATTTCCGTGATAGGCAATGGAAACAGCCTTTTTACTTATGCGGGCTTCATCTACCCAAGTAAAGATTTCATCAAGCTTGTTGGATACTTTAGATACCCAGCCTTGTGTATGGCGAGTTTTTATACGTGAATAGTCAACTTCAGCTATAACGCCAATGCCTCCAGCAATCTCTATAGCTTTTGCTTGGGCACCACTCATACCACCTAATCCGGAAGAAATGTATAGTACACCTGCTAAATCGTTAACTTCCGGTATTCCCAAATACTTTCTTCCAGCATTCAACAGAGTAATATATGTACCATGAACAATTCCTTGGGGACCGATATACATCCATCCCCCGGCGGTCATCTGTCCATAATTTGCCACTCCTAAAGCAGATAAACGCTTGAATTCTTCAGGATTATCCCATTTCCCAATAACCAAACCATTGGTAGATATAACTCTCGGTGCCTCAGGGTTTGAGGGAAATAATCCCACTGGATGTCCGCTGGCTACTACTAAAGTTTGTTTTGCTGTCATTACTTGAAGATATTTCATTATCAAGCGATACTGCATCCAGTTCTGGCAAACTTGCCCAGTCTCGCCATAGGTAACCAATTCATAAGGATATAGGGCAATATCAAAATCTAAGTTATTATCTATCATCACCTGCAATGCTCTTGCTTGGGTAATACCTTTATATTCATCAATCGGCTTCCCCCTTAAACTACCTTGAGGACGCCAACGGTAGCCATAGATTCTTCCCATAGTTTTTAGTTCGTTTAAAAATTCAGGTGCTACTTGCTTGTGCAATTCGCTAGGAATATAGCGCAGAGCATTTTTCAATGCTTGTTTTATCTCTTTGTGAGAAAGGTTCAGGCCTCTATCCGGAGCTCGACGGATGCCAGGCTCAAAAACCGGATCCGGAGGTAAAACATTCTCCAATTTTGCTACTTGTACTGGGTCAAACATCTAAGCCTCTCTATGGTTCTTTTTATTTATCATTATGTTTAAGATTGTGGTATCGGCATCATGCATACCCGAATTAACAAATTCGGCAAGGTTGTCTATTGTCTCATCAATATCTTTAGTGATGATACCATCATTTGCAGAGATACATTTTCCCATATTTGCCAAAAGGGCTGCCTGAACGGCTGCGGAGGTATTAGTTGCCACTTTTAGAGAGCAACCCTCTTTTGCCCCATCGCAAACCATTCCCGCTGTATTACCAATCATATTCTTGATGGCATACTCCACTTTCGAATAGTCACCATCCAATAGCAATACAATGCCGCATGCTGCTCCTGCTGAAGCAGAAAGACATCCACAAATTGACGAAAGCAAACCAATTTTGTTTTTAATGTGAACGCTTACGAGATGGCCCATGGCTAATGCCCTAACTAATTTTTCGTGACTACATTTCAGCTTTTTTGCCGCAGCGATAATGGGCAAAGTGATTGATAAACCCTGATTCCCGCTACCAGTGTTGCTTATAACTGGAAGATTGCATCCGCTCATTCGAGCATCAGTAGCAGCGGCCGTAAGAGCCATTGCATAGTGATGAATATCATCACCTAAAAGCCCTTGTTGTATTTGTTCCAGAATCATCTTTCCTACAGACATGCCCAAATCTTGTGTAAGGCCATACTCGGCAATTTTAAAATTGATCTTCTCTCCCATATCCAATTCTAAAAGCGTATCATAATCTATATTGCAGCAAAAGTTGTAATAATTCTTAAGTTTGAATTTTTCTGCAGAGATCATTTGGGGAGAGCTCGCAGCTCCCATATCTTGATATTTTAACATTTCATTATTCAATTCTAACTTATATAGCCAATTGTGACGCCAGCGAATAATGGCTCTTGCGCTGTGCTCGGTATTCTTCACTAATACTTCAATATATACTTTTTCTTCACTAGGATAGAGAAGGATATCTACCATCTTGGCAAGTTCTTGGGCCTTGGCTAATTGATGAGGCTGGATATCTGACAAAACTTGCAGATCTTTTTCTGGCTTTGCCACAACCACTCCAAGCGCTACTGCAATCTCCAATCCAACTAAGCCGGTATTGGGAATCCCAACGCCCATTCCGTTTTTTAGTATGGAGGGACTCAGTTTTAACTCAATCTGATCAATATTTCCAGGAAACACACTTGCTGCATATGCTGCAGCTAAAGCTACCGCTGCCGGTTCTGTGCATCCAAGCGCCGGAGCTACTTCCTGCCTTAACAAAGCTAATATTTCTGAAAACTTCTGCATATTTATCCAATTGATAATTTCTTATGGTAAGGCTTTGCAACAGCGTCAATCCTGTCAAGGTAATTTTGCCGACAGCTTCGTTAAATTGGGGCTTGAAAGTTTTAATAGATAGAATCCAGTTGTATTTGGCTCAATATACCCCAATATAGCAGATATAAATGCCTGCAAAGCTTCGAATTAGTTGAAGAAATATTCACTCCGCACACTCTGTGCACAAAACGCTGCCTAATGCTTTAATAAATGAACTGATTTGTTGCTTTATCTACCCTTGTTCGCGGCGAATTTTTGCACCAATACCATTCAGTTTTTCTTCAATACGATCGTATCCTCTATCAATATGATATATGCGAGATACAGTTGTGGTTCCTTCTGCAACCATGCCCGCCAAAACTAAGGCTGCGCTTGCACGCAGATCAGTAGCCATTACTTCGGCTCCACTTAGGTTTTCTACTCCTTTTATGCGTGCTATGTTATGCTGCATCTGAATATCTGCCTGTAAACGATTTAATTCCGCAATATGCATAAAACGATCTGGAAAAACTGTGTCTTCAACAAAACTAATACCATCGGCAAGACACATAAGAACTGTGAATTGTGCTTGTAAATCGGTGGGAAAGCCTGGATGTGGAAGGGTAAGTATATTAGTAGGAGTAATATGTTTTGGTGGATTTACGGTTATCTCCGCTCCATAAATTTCCAGCTTACATCCAGCCTCTCTCAATTTATCCAGCAATATACTCAGATGCTCGGGATTACACCCACAAACGGTCACCGGTTTGGTAGAGAGTGCAGCCGCAATAAGAAAAGTTCCGGCCTCAATTCGATCTGGAATCATCTCCATTTGTACAGGAAACAATTCATCAACACCCTCAATTGACAGTGTGGTGCTTCCCTTACCCTCGATTTTTGCACCCATTTTATTGAGGAAGTCTATAGTGCTATCTACCTCAGGTTCCATAGCTGCATTGAACATACGAGTTTTCCCTTTTGCCAATACTGCAGCCATCAAGGCGTTTATCGTGGCTCCGACAGATGATTTTTCAAAATGTATGTCGGCTCCAGTGAGCTGATCGGCTTTTGCACTAATATAGCCATGTTCAATCTCGATATTGGCTCCTAAAGCTTCCATTGCTTTTAGATGTAAATCTACTGGGCGGGTACCAATTGCGCAGCCGCCTGGAAAAGAAACTTTAGCCTCACCTAATCGGGCTAAGAGTGGGCCCAATACATATATAGAAGCACGCATTTTACTAACCAATTCGTATGGAGCTTCGGGATAACACACATCTTTGCTATCTATGCTCATTGCTCCATTTTCATAATCAACTCTTGCGCCAATTACACGAAGAAGATGAGCCATTGTTTTGAGATCAATAAGATTGGGCACATTTTTTAAAACGGATTTTCCAGGCGCCAAGAGGCATGCAGCCATAACAGGAAGAATTGCGTTTTTTGCGCCACTTACTTGGATTCTACCACTCAGCTCGCGATTACATTCAATGATAAACTTATCCATTTATTCCTCTTGGTATCATTATTTATATTGAACTATCAGGAATCGATCCAATCCAGCTAAATCTTTTCCTTTTTGCAGTGTTTTAAAGCCAGCAGATTCTGTCAAGCTCAGTAATGCTGATTGCTGGTTGTACCCATGTTCAAACGCCAGAATGCCTTCATTACATAAATATTGTGGAGCTTTTGCCAAGATCCGCATATAGTATTCTAAGCCATTTGCTCCAGCTTTTAGTGCTTTTATCGGTTCATTTTGTTTAACCCTATCATCAAGTGCATCATATTCAATTTCACTAATATAGGGAGGATTCGATAATATTGCGCGAAACTTTGTCTGTTGCAGGGGATATAGATCGGTTCTTTCAAGATGGATGTCAAAATTTTGCTTATTGATATTGTATCTAGCAACCTCTAGGGCATCCGGATCTATATCTGTGGCTACAATATCTAAGCTTGGCATATTGTGCTTTAGAGCAATGGAAATTGCTCCGGAGCCAACCCCAATTTCTAGTACTGTATCACTTGGATTAAGATACGTCAATAATGCTTGCACCAATACTTCGGTATCGAACCTGGGAATAAGTACACGCTCATCAACATAAAGTTCAAGCCCATAAAACCAAGCTTTATGAACAATATATTGAGGTGGTTCACCAGTTTGAAGACGTATAAGCCACTTTCTCAGAATCGCCAAATCATCATCAGAAAGTGTTTCTTGAAACGGCAATTCTGCTACTGAGCATTGCAAAAGAGAGCATAACAGAAAAGAGAAATCCGCTTCCGATACTTCCGGAAACTCTTTTCTAAGCCCATCAAGCATTAGACGATTCTGAAGATACAAGGCTTTTTACAATTCTTACAGATTTCCCTTGTTTGCCAAAGCTCAACTTATCACTAAGGTGATAAAGCATGGCTATCCCTCTACCGTGTCCATCAATTTCCAGAAACTGCCCTTTTTTAACCGATTTCAGCCAATTTTGATACTCAAATCCATCCCCTTCATCTTCCACAGAGATCTCAATGTTTTGCTGCAAATTGTCAACCACAAAAGCGAATTTAACTTTTCTTTGATTAATGTTTGGGTCTTGCAATCTGAGTTCAATCAGTTCTTGCAAAGCTTCATGTGAAAGAGCGCGTTCATCTAGGCTGAGATTTAGTGTCCCGTGGATAAAGGCATTATATACCATTTCATCCACACAGATAAGCAATTCGTTTAAAACCTTAGATCCTACTTTGAAATATTGTCGCATATATGAACTAAAAATCTTGGATAAAGCAACCTTAGAGAAGTTTTTTGCTGGCATTTCGAAACAAAAGTTTGCTTTATTTAGGTGCCCAAAAAATTCTGTTTTATCATCCCTGTTACGTTTGCGAAATATTAACTCACGGATGGAGCTTACTATCTGTTTGGTGTCTATGGGTTTGCGAATAAAATCGCTAGCCCCTAAACGAATAGCCTCAATAAAATAATCGTGCTCCAGATATCCCGTCATAAGAATCACGTCCAAATCCCGTTCAAAATCTTCGCGCACTTTACCCAGAAACTCTAATCCAGATAAACCAGGCATTTCGATATCACAGATTACCAAGTCGTATTCCTTCATGTGAATCTTGCGTAAGGCATCACTACCACTATAGGCAGTATCTACATCATATCCGCTTATTCCGAGTATTGACCGCAGTGAATTGACAATAGCAATACTATCGTCCACTACAAGAATTTTTGCCTTATTGGACATATTTAGCCAAGATTGACTGTAAAGAGTTGGTTCAGCTTCAGCATGCTGAATAGTTCGTACACACTGTTCGAACTGCGAACCACTTCTATCTCTCCGCCTTTTGAAATAAAATCCTTATAAAATAACAGTATCTTTCCGATTCCAGTAGAAGATATATTCCGGCAATCCAAAAGGTCAAGCTCCAATAAAGTAGCATTGCTTTGCATTACTTCGCCAAGCTTCTCTTGCAAAATATGTGCATTTTCGCTATTTAGGATACCATCAATCTTCATTGAGGCAATGTTGTCGTTAAAGGTAAGATCAATAGTCATAGTATTCTCCTTTGGATTTATTCTATAATGTGCATTCTTATAATTTTTATTTAGCTTGTCAAGTTTATTCTGCATAACCTCGTATCCTACGTATCACTTCCGTTTGTACTTGGGCAGGAGCAATCTCAAATTTTTTGAACTCAAGCGTATAAATGGCACGTCCCTGAGAAAGGCTACGAATCCTGGTTGAATAGCCAAATATCTCAGATAAGGGAACTTCGGCTATTACTTCCTGTTGATATTCGTTGTGTTTGCGCATAACTTCGATCTTCCCGCGTTTGGCATTGATGTCAGATATAATATCGCCCACAAAGTCTTCTGGAGATATTACCGAGAGAAGCATGATCGGTTCCATGATTACCGGTTTTGCTTGGCGTAATCCCTTGCTAATAGCCATCGATGTGGCAATTCTAAATGCCAATTCATTTGAATCTACCGGATTATAATCACCATCCACCAGTTCAATTGCAACTCGTTCTACATTTCCGCTTATGAGTGGGCCATCCGATAGTGCCGCATAGGCCGCTTCTTCTATTGGTTTCCAATATTCTTGGGGAATTTTATCTGGTGATACCGACACCTTAAACGAGTTTTTATTGTCATCGGTGATATTCTTGAGGAGTATTGGACTCATACGGAAAGTAACTGAAGCATAATTTCCTTTTCCATTCATTTCACGCTGGAAAACTTCGTTGATCTGAACCATCAGCGTAATGCTTTCTTTATATGATACTTGAGGATTACCCACGTTTGCGCTAACCCCAAACTCACGTTTTATGCGATTTACAATAATATCTAGATGCAATTCCCCCATCCCCGAAATGAGCGTTTGCCCTGTATCTTTATCGATATGAACCTTAAAGGTTGGATCTTCTTCCTCCAAACGAGAAAGAGCATTGCTAAGGTTTTCTTGATCTGTCTTTGTTTTGGGCTCAATGGCTATGGAAATCACTGAATCGGGGAAATGCATTTTGGATAACGCAACTTCCATGCTGCCATCGGTAATTGTATCGCCAGTCACTAAGAATTTGGGACCAACAATAGCACCAATATCGCCAGCATGGAGGTTATCTTTATCATTCTTCTTATTGCTCATCATTTGCAAAATTCTGGCTACACGCTCCTTTTTCCCGTTAGTTACATTTACAAATGAAGCTCCCTTTTTTATGGTGCCGCTATAAACACGCACATAAATCAGACGACCCACATATTTGTCTATTTGCACCTTAAATGCCATTCCTACAAAGGGTGCATCCGGGTCTGCAGATAAATATATAGGCTCATTTGTTATAGGATTTATTGCGTGAGTATCTCCAATATCCAATGGAGAGGGCAGAAAATCGATTATTGCGTCTAAAAGTAATTGCAAACCTTTATTTTTTAATGATGAACCACAAAGCACCGGGATAAATCCGTGATCAATTGTCCCTCTGCGGATGGCACGGATAATAATCTCTGCCGGTATCTCTTCTCCCTCCAAAAATAGCATCATGAGTTCGTCGTCGTATTCGGCAATAGATTCTAGTAGGTGCTCTCGCAAGATGCTAGCTTCATCCATAACGCTTTCGGGTATGCATTTATGGCTTATTTGTGAACCTTGAGTCAGAGGATCAAAATACCATGCTTCCATCGTAATAATATCTACTACTCCCTCAAAACCATCTTCTCTTCCAATTGGAATATTTATAGCACAGGCTTTTGTGCTTAAACGTTCGTGTATCATCTGGATAACGCGCTCATAATCTGCACCGGTACGATCCATTTTATTGATATAAGCAATGCGGGGAACTTTATATCGATCTGCTTGATGCCAAACTGTTTCCGATTGAGGTTCCACTCCTCCAACAGCACAGAATACACCAACCGCTCCATCCAAAACCCGCAGTGATCGCTCAACTTCGGCAGTAAAATCCACATGGCCGGGAGTATCAATAATATTGATTTGATGATCTCTCCAAGGGCAGTTGACCGTAGCTGATGTTATTGTTATTCCACGTTCTCGCTCCTGATCCATCCAATCTGTAAATGCATTTCCGTCGTGTACTTCTCCCATTTTGTGTAGAAAACCCGTGTAGAATAGAATGCGTTCGGTTGTGGTAGTCTTTCCGGCATCGATATGAGCCATTATACCGATATTTCGTATTTTTGAAAGCGGATTATCCGCATCGCTTTTCATAATAGTTCCTTTTTTTGCTTTAGATTATATGGCAAAAGCCTCTATATGTCAGTTTTCTGGGTTTAGCATTATTGTCCATAAAAATCTATTTCAAGGATGTTTTGGGGCTTGTTTGAGTCTTTTTAAAAGCTAGAAATCAAGTTATTCTCCAGTTTATTGATGGACATTTATCTCACAATCATTTTCGAATAGAGTACAAACATGATACATATTGCTTCTGCGTAGCCTTAAGCTCTGATTAGGGTTGTTTACTCTCGAGATAGTCCTTAACAATCAGGTGTATAACTATGCAAACTATAGGTAACTATACGTTCATGCGCAAGGAAGCGGAGCAGATTGCTCGCTCTACTAACTATAAATCGTACTACCCCTTTACAAACTTTCTGTTAATCATGCACTACACGATAGGCAAAAAGAAAATATAACTAGCCTCTAGCCAGTCAATAATAACGTACTGGACTAATGAAGTATTGTTTAAGTAATATCTATATCAAAAAGCCTCTTCTAAGCCAGCTAAATCCACTTGTTCAGCTAGTGTTTTCAGTATATTTACATCTTCTAAATATTCCCCTTCCACAATAACCGTTATTTTTCCGCCAACTTTGATAGTAAGCGTTCCGCTTTGGTTATCCGAATCATATTCTGATGTAGCATTATACCCGTTTATGCGTACTTTCTTGGTGTTGGTTGATGCCATTCCACCAAAAAGATTAGCTAAACCTGCTAGGCCTCCAGATTGTCCAATTAGGCCACCAACAACAATGCTCAATTCCAATTCTACATCTTCCTTACTATAGGTTCCGCTTGCGGCAACTGAATTAGCACTGCCGATAATAGCTCCGGCCTGTCCCAAAGACTGCGCACTACGATCATTCAATGTAAAACCATCAGGAGCATCTGGGATAAATTTTACCAACTCCTCCGAAAGCAACTCAGAAATCTTACTCTGTGCATAGTTAAGCTCTTCCTGTGCTTGCAATAGCTGATTGTTGCTTAGCATAACTTTAGCCTCATCAATGCTCATAATGGCCTCTTGCTTTGCCTCTTGAGCATAGCCAGTAACGATAATAGCCAGCATAGCTATAACTAATGCTATCTGCTTCATAGTGTTCTCCTTTTTTGAGTTATTCTTTTGTAATGGAAGCATCTATATGTTCATCTTTATCGGTATTTTTACTGCTTTCACTAGAGTCTATAGGATCTCCGTTGACGTTATCTTCGACTCCTTCAATTAGATCAGCTTCTTCAGCTTCAGAATCAATAAGTATTTTTTGACCTGCTCGGACAAATAGCATATCCTGCGCACATGGAAAGCTCATTAAGTATTCTCCGCCATCCTTGCGCATCTTTTTGAGCGAAAGCCCCAAAATAATAAGGTCTGCATCACAAGATACACCTTGCATCAAATCAGAAAGTTTCTCCTCCGGACTCTTTTCGATATGCTGGATATTACCTCGGGAGATTGGCAATCTTCCACTGCTAATTTGTTCTTCTAACCGACTTGCAGTAACACTACCTCTTGCCACCACATCAAATACACGAATTTGGCAATCTCGCCACTCTGGATGCCCAATTAGAATATAGGCTAAAAGAATCATCAGATTTGCATTACGGTAGTCTCCGGATGTTAACCAAATATCGATTCGGCTGCGAAAACCAAAATGTCGCGTTCCGCTTCGCAAAATCAAAGAATTCAAACCAGTAACTGCAGTAAAATAACATCCGTCAATAATGGGTGGAATTTCCTCTTTGTTATCTTTGTAATAATTGAAGAGAATACTGTTGTTTTCCATTCCCGTTATTCCGGGTATCTGTACAATCTGGGCTACCGCTGTCTTGAATGTAGGCGCTACAATAGTATCTACATAGAACCCTGCCGAACTAATTTGCGATTGATTGATAAGGTTCTGTAAAATCTTTTTGGATTCGTTATTAGTGGCCAAATTCAATGGTCCTTTAATAAAATGAATATAAGAACCAAAACCGTAGTGATGGCTGAGCCA
Organism: Candidatus Cloacimonadota bacterium; assembly: GCA_020532355.1. NCBI lineage: Bacteria > Pseudomonadati > Candidatus Cloacimonadota > Candidatus Cloacimonadota bacterium. Next base: position 24,021 of record JAJBBD010000273.1, read on the forward strand.
GCGCAAGAGATTGAAAACTGCTACCCTGTCTTCGGAATATTGGGTCAATGCAACAATTGAGGGACGCCAATTTGACATATCTGGAGCGGCATTACGTTTTTGAATGGCAATTTGTAACTTTCTGGTGCTTTGAAACAAAACTCCCCGAAATACCATCGCCAAGTTTCGTTCGCCTTTCTTTGTTTTATTAAGCCACATATAGATGCCAGACATCACCAATATTGACGCCAAAGCATAGCCAGGTTGCATCATAAACATCATCAGAAAACATGCCAGTGCTCCAACTAATGAAAAATACCATTTGGTTTTGAAGGTAGGACGGTATGATGGGTTTCCAGCGAAATGCTCAAGGAAACTGATTAGGCATAAGGTGCCGTAGGTTATCATGAAGAACATACTGATGATCTGCGCAACAAAGTCTACATCACCCATTGCCAAAAACACAAACACTATAGCAGCCGTAATCCATGTGGCATTTACGGGTTCATTCGAATCTCCCACTCCTCTACTGAGAAATTTATTCCAACCTATAGAAGGAAAAAACTTATCTGAACTGAGTGCTTGTAAGGTTCTGGGAGCAACAAGAAAAGAGCCTAAAGAAGAGGATAAAGTTGCTGCCCCTAAGCCAATAAATACGGAAGGACCCCATGCCGAAATTCTGCTAAGGATAAATTGATCTGAGGCCAGATCAGCAGGTGTTGCGCTTTTACTTAGTTTAAATACTAAAAGTATATAGACTGCCAGACCGGTTAATGTGGCAGCTAAAGTTCCCAAAGGTATGGATTTTCGCGGATCCCTCAGATCACCCGAAAGCCCTACTCCCGCCGTCATACCTGTAAAAGCCGGAAACACTATGGCAAATACCTTGAAGAAATTATGGGGGTTTTCTACTGTGTCAAACAATCCAATGCTATGCCCTTCCGATAAAAGACCTTTCCCAGTGAATATCAATACTAAAGAAATTCCTAATGTTACTACAATCCCCATCAATGCTCCCACGCCAATTGACGCACCCTTGCGGGAAAGAATTAGCGTTAGAATTACCGCAACAGGAATTGAAATCATACGCGCATCGGGAATATATCCGGTAAGATTTGCAATATATGGAAATAGAGGTCTAAACGCTTCAGCAAAAGCTATTAGATAAAAAGCGACCGATATTGCCTGTGATAAGTACAGGGATATCCCAATTGTTCCACCTAAAGTTGAACCAAATGATCGGCTTATAATGTAGTATTCACCACCTCCACGAACCTTTAGATTTGTGGCAATCTCAGCAATCGCTAAACCGGTGGGGATTGTAATAATGTGACCAATCAATACTATCAATAAGCTTCCGGCAAGACCTACATTGCCAACAGCATATCCGAAGCGCAAAAACATTACGGCACCAAGAATGGTGCTTATTGCAGCTAAAAAAACTGGAGCAGTACCAAAACCGTGACCGCTCTTTTTCTGATCGGGCATATCAAACTCCCCAATAACAAATTCTACTACTTCTGTGCTTTTGAAACAGAATTATCCAATGTGTCAAGATATTTCTCTGCCTCAAACCCTATTCTAAATACGTATGAAAGAATTGTGCTAATGGGATAGTTTGATAGAATAGATAGAGAATTCAGGGTATGCAGTGTTCCATTGATTCATGTGGATGCGTAGGTATAAGAAATACTATGTCAAGCTATCAAACCGGCATATAGTCCTCATTTGCGTATTATGAGAAACCTACAACGATCTTTCTATAAATATAGCCAATGGAAATGCTTTCTATTCTTGACCAATATATTGTGATTTCTCAACCTTTCCAGGGAAGCATGTATTGTTTAACTTCTTCATTATAATATCTGTCAGTCATGGTAGCTATAAAATCTCGTACTTTTTCAGCAGGCTTGAAGCCTTCAAGATACTCTGCATTTTTATGATTCAAAAAGTGTTTGAATATCTTAGATTCTGTGTTCTTATTTTTAATGTCTTCCAGATATTTTTCAAACATGATCCGCATTGTACGGTGAATTATCGCATTGGATTGCTTCACGTTTTCATCTGTGTAAATGCGTCGATAGTTAAATTTCTTAAGCTCCAGAAGCTGGTTTGATGTCTCTTCATCAAAAGCAATAAAATCTTGCTCATAACTGCTTACAATCACACTCTTAATCAGAGTTTCGATAATTTGACTGTTTGTGTTCCCCAGATACCTAACTTGCTCGGTGGGAAGCTCATTGCGGCGAAGGATATTGTAACGAATGGCATCTTCAATATCTTGACCTATATAAGCAATAGTATCCGTAATGCGAACAACGCAACCTTCCAAGGTTGCTGGCATCCATTGGGCGTTTTCTGCGTTTTTCTTGGCTTTAATATAATTGTCGATATCTTCTTCTGTTTTGCTTGAGTGAGGTCTTAACTGGGTATTATGAACTTCTCCATCATGGGATATAATTCCATCTCTTACTTGAAACGTGAGATTTAAGCCTTTGCCTTTGCGAGATATATGATCTACAATATGAAGAGATTCAATATTATGGTGAAAGTGCCCAATCCCGGCTTCAAAACAGCATTGACTTAATGATTTTTCTCCATCGTGACCAAATGGGCAATGCCCTAAATCGTGACCTAGGGCTATTGCTTCTATCAGTTCGGTATTGAGCCCCAAATATTTTCCAATAGTGCGTGATATCTGCGAGACATAAGCAATGTGTAGATTACGGTTGGTCATTTCTTCATCGATGAGATTGGTAAAGGAGAACACTTGCGTTTTCCCATGATACCGCCTGTATGCCCCACTGTAAAGTATCCTGTCTCTATCCACTGCAAAACGTGAACGCATTATATCTTCATTTTCGGGTTTAGTACGCCATGCGTTTTGATCTCTAAATGCTCTCGTGCCTAATAACGAATCATGACGTTCTTTAATATCGGTAAATATTCTATTGAGTTTATCTTTCATATTATCTCCATTTAGATTCTTATAGTTTACTTAAGAAAAGATACTGCAAAAGGCTTAGATTGCAAGGTATTTTGTTCTTCCGGATAGATTAGATTTGCTACCGGCTTGATTCATGCTTATTCTTTCAATAAACATGTAACTAATTATGGAAGGTTAATATGAAAAAACATCTATTACTCATGTTTCTATTGGCAGCGATATCGCTTATATGCGCAGTGCCAAGAGAAATGGTGGTTATCGAGATAGCCACCGGAACTTGGTGCCCTTACTGTCCTGGTGCTTCAATGGGTGCCCATGATCTGATTGAGGCAGGCTACAATGTGGCAGTCGTTAAAAATCATAATGGTGATAGCTACGCAAATACTTACTCCAATTCTCGAAACAACTATTATGGTGCCTCAAGTTACCCAACTACTTTCTTTGATGGATTGAACCCTTATGAAGGGGGAAGTAACACCCAATCTCTTTATCCTGTTTACGTTCCCCGAGTAAATGCTCGATTATCCATACCCTCAAAATATACTATATCCGCAGAAGGCTCTCTGGAAGGAGGAATTTTAAGCATTGATGTAACGGTCTCAAAACCCGAAGCAGATTCGAACACAAACGTATACTTAAGATCTTATTTAACGGAATCGAATATCCAACAAAATTGGCAGGGGCAAACTGAATTGGATTATGTTAATCGTTTGATGGCTCCCAGTGCCCAGGGCATACCTATTAATCTAGCTACAGGAGAATCCACCACACAAACTCTCAGTTTTAATCTCAATACTCTATGGGACAAACATTACTTAGAATTAGTTCTATTCTTACAAAATAACAACACCCGAGAGATATTGCAAGGGACTAAGTACTCAGTGCCCTTGTTAATCAATGCCTTCCCTGTTTCAGATAATATTCTCAACTTTCCCGATACCTACATCGGTGGTTACTCTACTCTGCCTATAACTTTCTATAATTATGGAGATACTCCCATTGAATCTGCGATTGCAATAGACAATCCAGATTTCTTGTCTGATTTGACTTTTTTATCGATCCCTCCCCTCAGTTCAAACACATTAAATGTGATGTTTACTCCTAGTAGTGCAGGAGAATCTACGGGTACCCTAACCGTAAATGGCGACTTTTTGGGTTATCCCCAAATTGAAATTCCGCTACTAGGCACATCATTTACAAATACGCCTCCCATTGTTGAAGATGTCGCAGTCACTGGCCCCCCTGTTATTCATCAAATACTATCAGGAAGCTATTCATTTTCCGATCCTGATATGGATGAGGAAGGTGAAAGCATATATGAATGGTATAAGGTAATAAACGGAAACAATTATATTATCCCCAATGCCAACGAATCCACATATCAGGTTGCGGCTAGCGATATTAATCGTCAGATAGCGTTTAAGGTAACCCCTATCGATCAACATGGAATGGCAGGAACCCCTGTATTTAGTGAGCCCTCTTTACGCATTGTTTCTCTTCCGGCGCCTCAAAACTTTAGCGGCGTGGTAGAACCGCCCAATTCAGCAATATTAAGTTGGGAAAAACCAATATATTTTGATTCTCGTGGCTTAGCAGGCTATATTATTTTTAGAGATGATCTTAACATCGATACTATACCCGACCCGAATATACTCACATATACCGATAGTAACCTTCCGGACGGTATTTATGAGTATAAAATTGTGAGTATGTTTAGCAGCCCTAATATGCAATCACTGCCTGCCCCAGCTGTGGTATTAGAAATTGATGCTTCCGATAATGAAGATTTAGTGAGCGCTATTCAAAACGTAATTAGCGCATACCCTAATCCTTTTCGCAGTAATGCAGATTTCAATATAAAAGCTGCACCCAATAGAATGATAAATTTCTCTGTTTATAATCTCAAAGGACAGCAAGTAAAACAGTGGACAAGCATCTCAGATGCTCAAGGGAATGCCATCATCAATTGGGATGGCAAAGATTCTAGTGGAAATATCAGTAATAGCGGTGTTTACCTGTATAGAATGGACTGTGATGGTAAAACGGTGAGTGGAAAAATCATTAGACTATCTCACTAATGTATTAAAACTTATGTAAATGAAGCCCCGGCAATTCGACCGGGGTTTTGTTTTCCTGAATACTTCCTGCCGCACAAAAGATTCGAAAAAAGAGTAGCAACATCCAGCCTGATGGCATGATGTCTTGTATCCGTAACAAGCTCCACACCTCAATATATAAAGCATAGCGCCATGCCCATATTATTCAAGAATATTGTTTGCTATGCAATTATACAAATTTCTCTTGCTTCCGGTTTTTTCCAAAGGCATCAGCCATTAACAAGGCATCCAGAACCATATCCTCTGTGATTTTGCCAGACTCATGATGCATAGATGATTCTTTACTGCAAGACTCATGAGCAACTATGCGTAAGCTATCTCTTTCAACGTTCTCAATTCCGACATCAGCTAATGTTGTTGGTAAACCGATTTGTTCGCAGAACGTATACACTTCATCAATCTGATTGCTTGTAGCAGAGTTAAGATGCAAGCCGGTTAACACACCAATTGCTACTTTTTCTCCATGATAGAATCTATGTGTTTCCGGCAAAGATGTTAGACCATTGTGGATAGCATGGGCACTGGCTATACCACAACTCTCAAAACCAATACCGCTAAGTAATATGTTGGCCTCAGTAATCTTGCTCAAGGCGGGGGTAACGATATGCTCATCGTTAGCAATTTTTGCCTGATACCCATACTCAAGCAAGGTATCATAACACAATTTGGCAATTCCCATGCCAGCGAGAGTAGCATGTCCTCCACATTCGTTGAGAGATTGGCTTGTATGGCAAGAGTTAGCTTCAAACCATGTTGCCAGGGCATCTCCCATACCAGAAACCAAAAACCGAGTTGGTGAATTTGCAATAATATTCAAATCTACTAATACTACTGCAGGATTTCGTTTTTGATACAGAACAGATTCAAATACTCCCTGTTCAGTATAAGTAACGGCACAACCACTGCAAGGAGCATCCGTGGAAGCGATAGTAGGCACTATCATTACAGGAATATTGGATAAATCAGCAGCGATTTTTGCCGCATCTATTGTTTTCCCACCCCCCATGCCAATTACTATGTCGATACCTTCTGCCAAGATTGTAGAGCATATGCCATTAATCTCTTTCATGCTGCATTCTCCACCGAATTTGCGCTTGGTTAATCTTGAATCCAGGTTCAGGTGCTCATACTTGGGTAAAACACCATGTAACACTGAGGGAGAAGCAAGCAGTAAGGCTTTTGATCCAAATTTATCAATTAAACTCTGGAGCTCATCCAGCACTCTCACACCTTGAATATACTGGCTCGGAAATACTGCCTTAAGAACCATTTTTCACTTCCTTTGGCAATTATGCCATTTTAGTATAAGACTGTTACCAATATTCTTTTAAGCTATTATTAAAAAGATCTTTTGGTAGATATCCTTTATTATTTGGGAGTTCAACCAGAGATTTTTTTGTAACAATATCATAGTTGCTCTTTGCTGAGATTTGTCAATACTTATATTTTTTTTCCTGATGTTCGAGAACGAGTAAGGCTTTTTCTGAGCGTAGCTATGCACACCCAACACTCTTATAGTGTGAGGCTTTCCCCATGCCCCGAATATTCAAAGATATTGAAAGATAGCAGCATAAATTACAATTACGTGGAGTATGACACTTATAATCCTATATCTTTTTTGTATATAGTCAGTTATATAATGTATTACTATATATTTATTGATATTTTACCTTCTATTATGCTAATGAATAAGATGTTGCAGATCTATTATTGTAATTGTTATCGTCAAGTTCGGTGCTTTCTACTTCATTGGATTAAGCTATCCTTAGCGAAGATTTATCTTGGGATCCTCCCGCTGCAACAGTATAATAGTAAGCTAAAGCAATAATCAAGCTTCGCTTATTAGGTTGGAAAGCAACAACTGCTTTTTTAGTTTAGGTAACACTCATGAAATTGGAATATGTCTAGATTATCAAACATCTACACAAGTTCTGCAGTGCCTTTCAATATATTCTGTAGTGCCATTTCTTCAACCCAGGATAAACTATACCAAGTCTAGATCTGGGTTTATAAGCCACTTTCATCGAATAACCAGTTCAAGCTATCCGTAACAGGCTGAGATCCCCTACTAAGCGTGAGTCTTACCATGCTATGCTTTTCCACTTTGCTGTTTGGATTTGGAGAAGATCGCAAAACAGCATTCTGCGGAGTAGTATCGCTATATACAGAATCTATCACCGAACCGCGAAGATTACTCATGCGCAAAACCAGCATAGCGTCTTGAAAGGAAGAACCTATCACATTAGGCACAGAAACCATTTTACTTCCTTTGCTTATTATCAAAAATACGGTTCCATCTTCTTTGATCTTAGCTCCGGGAACTGGAGACTGCTCTAATACTATATCCATTTTTACGCTCTCGTTAAATAGGGAATCTTTAACTACAACGTGCAGTTTTTCTTCTTGTAAAATGCGTTTTGCTTTGCTAAGGTTCAAGCCAATCACTTCAGGAGTTTGAATTGTATCGGGTCTGCCAAATATCAGTGGCAGCAGAAGCTGGCTTACAAAAAATGCGGTAACGAATATTATGCCAATTCCTATGCCAAACATATAGCCCCATTGCTTAGTATTGGTCTTTGCCATCGATGCTCCTATTTGCTTTTCTGCATTTTAGCAGCAAAAGCTCCATCCATATGGTGTTTGAAGGGAATAGTTTTAAGAAAGCCACTATCGGTAAATTCTGTAGCAATGAATGAATCTGCAGGAACAAGATTAAACTTGGGATTTTTAGATAGAAACTTAGAAACTTGTTCTTCATTTTCTTTGGGATTCATAGTGCACGTTGAATATACAAGAAAGCCCTCTGGTGCCACAAAACTAGCAGCATGATCTAAGGCTTTTTCTTGAAGTTTTACCAATTCCCTGATGTCATTATGAGTTTGCCAGCGCAAATCTGCTTTGCGCGAGAATACTCCCCATCCGGAACAGGGAGCATCTACTAATACTCTTTGAAAAGCTGGAGCTACAGGCCCGTATTTGGTGGCATCTGTAACTACTTGGATTATGTTGTTTAGTTGCAATCGATCTGCAGCTTGTTTAAGACGTTTCATCTTTTTAGGTATCTTATCTACAGCAACTATTTCACCTTGATTATTCATCAATTCTGCAATATAAGTACATTTTCCACCCGGTGCAGCAAAGAGATCCAGAACTGAATGATCGGGTTTGGGGTCTAACAATTCTACAACCAACGCAGCAGACGTATCCTGCACCGAAAAGTAACCTTCCGAAAAAGCAACATCATTAAGCACTTCCGCACTCTGATGAGTATAAAACATCATTTTGCTGGCTTTACAAGGAATTATTTCAATGTTTCGGCGTTCAAAGTATTTCTGTAGTTTTTCGGGATTTGTTGCCGTTGAGTTAACTCGAATATGCAGAGCCGGATTTTCATTAAAATACATTGCCAAGTATTCAGTAGATTCTTCTCCCCAAATATCTATCCAAGTTTTAATCAGTTCCGGAGGATAAGAATGTTCATACGCGATCCGTAAGGCAGGATCGGCAGGATACTGAATTTTGTTCTCTCGTAGGTACGCTCTCAAAACCGCATTTACAAAATCCGCCACAGTTGCAGACAACAACCGTTTTGCTAAATCTACTGTCTCATTTACTGCTGCATGCTCAGGAATAGACTCCAGATAAATAATCTGGTATAAACCTAAATACAGCAGGATTTTAATCTTGATATCGGTTTCCTCAAATTTCTTGGTTTCGGTATAATGTGACAAGATAAAATCAAGTTTTTGGCGCATTTTTATAACGCCTTTTACAGTAGTATAAAAAAGCCGAATATCCTCACCATTATGCTTAAGCTTCTTGGCTCGTTGTTGTAGTAGAGCATCCGAAAACTCATTGTTTTTCATCACCTTCAAGATTGTGTAATATGCTTCTTCCCGAAAATTCATTTTGCCCTCTGATAGAGTCTTTTTATCACTTCCTTTATTAGCTGTTCTGCTGGTAGCCCCAATTCATCTGCATTCAGCATTTTTAGCTCTCTTTGTATTGCTTGAGAGTTGTAGCCTAGTGCCATCAAGGCGTTTTCAACTTCTTCTAAAGGTCCCTCTTGTAAATCTGGGTTATCTTCTACATAATCCAATAACTTGTGGATGTTATCTTTAAGCTCAACAATCAAGCGTTGAGCACTCTTTTTGCCTATGCCAGGAACCCTTGTCAGCAATCCTTCTTCAGCATTGCGCACACTTTTTATGAAGGTGTTAATGCTAAGTGTAGAAAGTATTGATAGTGCTATCTTAGGGCCAATTCCACTTACTTTTGTAAGTTTGGCAAAGAGCTCGCGTTCGGCAATCGTAGCAAAGCCAAAGATTTTGACATCATCCTGTGAAAAACTAAGATAAGCATACAATGCACATTCATTACCAATTACAGGTAATGTTTCAAAAGTTGAGACTGGGATGCGTAATTCCCATCCTACTCCAGCAGATTCGATAACTGCGAGCATTGGGCTTTTATGCTGTAAAATACCCTTAATATAGTGAATCATTGAGTTTTATTCCATTTAATGCGGTTAAAGTGTGTTGTTGCTATTGCTAAAGCATCGTAAGCATCATCACGATGATTAGATTTGCTAAGATTATATAATTTATTGATCATAAAACGGACTTGGATCTTAGTAGCGCTTCCGTTCCCAACCACTGCCTTTTTAACCTCGCGAGGGCTATATTCCACTACTTCAATTTGATGCTGTGCCAAAGCAAGTAACAGAACTCCGCGAGCATGACCCAAAGTAAATACGCTTCTAATATGTTTTTGAAAAAACATAGATTCAATGGCGGCATAATCCGGTTTATACTCTTCTAATACTTCAGAAATTGTAGCATGCAAAAGACGCAATCTTGCCCCCAAAGAGATTTCGCGGGTTACGTCTATCACATCGCAACCCGCGGCAATAACTCTGCTGCCTTCTGTTTGAATGAGCCCGTAACCACAGTAGCGGCTGCCGGGATCAATACCGACTATAACCATTGGAGCTTAATCCTGATTAAGCTCTGCCATTACCTCGTCGGAAAATTCAAAATTGGCATAGACCTTTTGAACATCGTCCAGGTCTTCCAGCATCTCAATAAGTCTCATAAGTTTGGGCGCAACATCATCAGCATTAACCGTAGTTTTGGGTACTCTAGTTAGTTCAGCATTTTCCACCGGGAAACCGGCTGCTTCCATATTGCCCAAAACTGTATGAAAATCTGCTGGTGATGTGTATATGTCGAAATATTCATCTCCCAATTCCACGTCTTCGGCTCCGGCTTCTAAAGCCTGCATCATAAACTCATCTTCATCTAAACCGGCAATTGGCACATTAAAATAACCTTTCAGATCAAAATTCCAAGATACTGCACCAGATTCGGCTAGGTTTCCGCCATACTTAGAAAAAACATGTCTCAACTCGGCTACAGTACGATTTTTGTTATCCGTCATTACATCCACGACAATACCTACTCCACTGTGTCCGTAACCTTCGTAAGTAATTTCTTCGTAGTTTACGCCTTCAATTTCACCGGTTCCGCGCTTAATGGCGCGTTCGATGTTATCACGAGGCATATTGGCGGCTTTTGCTGAAAGGATTGCCGTTCTTAACCGAGGATTGGTTTCAGAATCGCCCCCGCCACTTTTGGCGGCAAGGATTATTTCTTTCACAATACGGGTGTAAATTTTGCCGCGTTTTGCATCGGTTGCGGCTTTTTTATGCTTAATTGTGCTCCACTTATTGTGTCCGGACATAAATACCTCTTTTTGTTATTGAGCGTCGTTATCCTGCCAAGCTGCTACCACTTTTTGGGTGATATCTTCAGGCACTCTTTCGTAGTGCGAAAACTCTTGTGTGAAGCGTCCTCTGCCTTGAGTGAAGGATTTGAGTGCAGGATAGTAAGCAAACATCTCTGCCAAGGGCATTTGGGCATTAAGATACTGTTTTTTACCGTGTTGTTCCATTCCCATTATGCGACCTCTGCGAGTAGAAATATCTCCCATCACATCGCCCATGTATTCATTGGGAACAATAATAACAAGATTATGAATAGGTTCCAGCAGGATAGGTTTGCATTTTTTAAAACCTTCTTTTAGTGCCATTGAGGATGCTATCTTAAACGCCATCTCCGAACTATCCACATCGTGGTAACTGCCATAATATACTTCTACAGATACGTCTACTACCTGATAGCCGGCAATAATACCTTTCTCCATGGTCTCAACCAAACCTTTCTCGATAGCCGGGATAAAGTTTGAAGGAATAACTCCACCAACAATAGCATTGACGAATTGGAACCCTTCGCCACGTTCTGTAGGCTTAATGCGAAAATATACTTCTCCATACTGACCACGACCGCCAGATTGTTTCTTATGCCGGTATTGACTTTCGGCACTGGCAGTAATTGTCTCTTTGTAGGGAATTCGGGGAGCCTTGAGCTCAGCATCAACTTTGTAGCGGTTTTTTAGTTTTTTAAGAACTAATTGAAGCTGCTGATCGCCCATTCCTGAAAGGACATTTTCGTGTGTTTCCACATTCAATTCATATCGTATGGTTGAATCTTCGGCAATGACCCTTTGTAAACTTGAGCCAATTTTATCCTCATCAGACTGATTGACGGCTTTGATAGCTTGCCAGGTTGTGGCTGAAGGCAACTGAACCGGACATATTGCATGGCGTGCATTCAAAGCAACTATGCTACTCATCACTTTAGCGTTTTTAAGCTTTACTAATGCTCCAATTTCACCTGCTTTGATCTCGCTGCAATCATGACGGTTTTTCCCCAACATATAATACATGTTCCCGGCTTTATCTTTGGCTTCTTTTTCTGGAGTATAAAACTCGGTGCCAGTTTTTAAACTGCCTGAAAACATCCTTACGTACGCAAAATCACCCATGCTGGGATCGGCATAAAGCTTGAAAATATAACCTAGTAATTCTCCATCTGAACTACATACAAATTCTTTTTTATCTTCACCCTCCACAAGTTCAATGGTGTTGCAATCTGCAGGGGAAGGTAAATAATCTACTATGCCTTGTAAAAATGGCAACACGCCTACACCCGTGCCTGCAGAGCAAGCAAAAGCTGGACATATATCACCACTGGCAATGGCTTTCTTAAGACCATTTGTTAGGCTATCATGCGATAATTCCATGTTTTCCAAAAACTCATTTAGCAAGTCTTCATCCGTTTCCGCTACTGCTTCCATCAATTGTAATCTGGCTTCTTCCAAAAAGTCTTTTAGATTATCTGGAACTTCAGCTTCTCCGGAAGCAGTTATAGCTTTTTGGCGAATAACATCAACAACTCCTTCAAAAGAGCCTTCTTTACCTATGGGAAAATGAACTTTGATAGGATTAATCCCGGTATTTTCATGTATTGCTTCTAAAGTTTTTTCAAAATCAGCATGTTCGTTATCCATCCTGTTCACCAGAATTATTCTACCCTTCTTTTTGCCTTCCAGTTGTTCAATGGCAAGCTCTAAGCCCACTTCAAAACCGCCAGCAGCATTTGCAACTATCACGGCATTTTCAACCGCCGGCAAGGCTACTACTGTATCGCCCACAAAATCTGGATAACCAGGAGCGTCAAGAATGTTTATTTTGTGATCTTTATAATTCACATAACCTATAGAAAGGCCTAAGGATATCTTTTTGGCAATTTCTTCGGGATCAAAATCCAATACAGTATTGCCTTCGTCAATCTTACCCAGTCTATTCGTGCTTTTTGTTTGATGAAAAATTTGTTCTGCCAAAGTAGTCTTTCCGGCACCGCTAGCGCCAACCAACATCAGGTTTCGTAATTTCTTCATTGAGTATTCTTTCATGTTCATCCTCGTGTATTTATCTCTAATTTATGCATTTTTCGATGGTGATGATCAATGATTTTCAGCCCTTGATAGGTGTCAATGCTTTTGTTTAACTTGACATTATTCGCCCATCTTGTTTACTTGGGTAAAATATATTATGGAGGAAACCTTGGAACAAGAACAACGTGATTTTGCATATAGTAATCACTCGGCTCCAGTAATGAGCATCAGTCAGTGGGTCATTACTATGCTGGTGATGATTATCCCAATTGTGAACATAGTTATGCTAATAGTGTGGGCAACTAGTGCCTATGACAATCCCAACCGAAAGAATTGGGCCATAGCTCAGCTAATCTTTATGGGAATCGCTGTTATCATTTGGGTGCTTTTCTTTAGTGCCATGATGGGTATGATGAGCGGAATGATTGGTTCTTTGGGAGCTTAAATTCCCGAAATTATTGCGCTAATTCTTAATGATCGTTCGTTATTCCAAAGAAGATATTGAGCCTCAAAAGCTGGATATTTTTTTATCCGATATCCGCGAAATGCTTTTGTGTGGATTTATGCCACTTGCTTTTTTTGGCACAGATGAAAAATTGCTCTACTCTCTGATGGGGAAAAATGGAGATCTAAGGTTGCTCTGTTGTCAGTTTCCCAATCCCTTTCACTACCCTTCTTTAAGCGTTGAATTCCCATGCTTCAACACATTTGAACGTGAACTGCATCAACAATATGGCATTGTACCAATTAATCACCCTTGGTTAAAAAATGTGAGGCACAATCATCAAAGCTCACAAGAGATCGAAGACTATCCTTTCTTACGAAGTAAATCTAAACTTATTCACGAAGTAGGAGTCGGTCCTGTGCACGCAGGAGTAATTGAACCCGGTCATTTTCGTTTTCTTATGCGAGGAGAGATTATTGAGCACTTAGAGATTCAACTTGGATACCAATATCGTGGCATGTCTCAATTACTTTGCAAAGGTAACTTGGCTCATAAAATGTCCCTTGCTGAGTGTATCGCCGGTGATACTGTGATAGGTCATGGAACTGCCTATTGTCAGATAGTTGAAAGTCTTTCAAATACACAATCTCAAGCTCAAGATATCCGCATTTTACTTTTAGAGATGGAACGTGTTGCAATGCACCTTTCCACACTTAGCTCTTTGGCGGGAGATGTTGCCTATATAATGGGACAAAACATCTTTGCCGCTATACGAACCTTTGTGATCAATTCTACTCTGAGCATCTGTGGAAGCCGTTTTGGTAAGCGAGCACTCTGCCCGGGAGGGGTTAATTACGGATTGAACTCAGACCAAATAACAAGGTTAAGCTCTGAGTTTGAAAAATATACAAGACATATTCAAAACACCTCCGAAGCCTTGTTTTCTACAACAAGCTTACTGTCCAGATTTGACGACACGGGAAAACTACACACAAATGATGCTTTGCGATTTGGTTTCACGGGGATTAGCGCCAAAGCAAGCGGTGTGCCTGTTGATGCAAGAACAGATTATCCTGATTGGCAATATCCTGGCTTTCTTGTGCAAACTGAAATCAGTGGAGACGTCTATGCACGAGCTCACCTAAGATATTTGGAAATTATGCAATCCTTGCAAATTATTCTTGCTTTGCTACCAACAATTAAACCTCACGCTCCATTGTTGGAACCACCCTCAAAACTTGAGCCCGGTAAGATTGCTATTTCCATTATTGAAAGTGCTCGTGGCAGAATAGTTCACATAGCAAAAAGTAAAGATGAGTATAGCGCATTGTGGTATAAAGTAATAGATCCTTCTTTCGTAAACTGGCAGGCACTATCTTTATCGGTTGTCGGAGAGCAAATCTCAGATTTTCCGCTTTGCAATAAAAGCTTCGATTTGTCTTATTGTGGGAGTGATCTTTAGATGCTTGATCTATTAAAATCCCGCTTAACCCATGGTTATCAAGCAATAGCCAATCCCCTTAAGGCAGATATTCATCCAGCCTTCCCCGGCATGCCAATATTGGCTAAAAGTGCAGATCTGTATTGTTTAAACGATATCTGTCCTGTTCATGCCTTTTCTGAGCAAGGATTGGATTTAGGTAAATGTACATTTTGCGGTTTGTGCAGCCGAGAACATCCCGAAATGATAAGCTTTAGCAATGATTTCAAAATAGCTGCGGATACCAGAGATAAACTAATTATTGCTCCTGGAGAGTTGGAGCTTTCGAAGATTGATTTCCGGTTACCGCGTAGATTCCATCATTCTCTTGCTCTACGCAATGTTTCTGCGGGAGGGTGCAACGCATGTGAGATGGAACTATCTGCTTCGAACAATGTCAATTTTGATATAAGCCGTTACGGAGTTGAGATAGTTGCTTCCCCGCGACATGCAGACGCTCTAATTTTAACCGGACCAATCACAGCTAATATGACGGAAGCCTTAACGGAAACTTGGCAAGCCATAACCGATCCCAAATATCTTATTCTTTGTGGTACCTGTGCCATCAGTGGTGGATTGTTCGCAGAATCTGCTGCAATAGATAGAGCCTTTCTCAAACATTGGGAAGCATGCTTATATATACCTGGATGCCCAGCCCACCCTTTAAGCATAATCTACGCTATTACAACCATAATGGGGATTTCATGAGTATTGGAATTCTGCTTCTGATCTTAACTATCATCCCGGCTTTATGGAAACGGTCTGGCTATTTTGTGATTCTGTGGGTTTTGGGTTCAGCTTTTTTAGCATTCGAGTATATGGAAGTTTTATATTCTCGTTCGTTGCAGGAGTTTATTATCACAATGTCTCCTCCAGTAGGGATTGTAAATATTGCGCTTAATAAGCTTTCTGCATTCTTTGGCGTGATATTCTCTTTAGGGTTACCATTAGGAATGTTCTATGGGCATTATTATCTAAAAGAACATCCCACCAAAGATTTATGCTCTCATTTATTCTGGCTAGGATTAATGGGGATTAGTATGCACTGCGTATTGTGGATACGCCACAG
>JAJBBD010000274.1 GCA_020532355.1 Candidatus Cloacimonadota bacterium
CTCGAACCGAAGGAAAGGCATTTCTTAAAGCCACTATACGTAATCCCATCGCTTCTATTTGAGTGATGAATTTGCGTAAAGCTTCAAGTTTTTCCCTATTGTGACAGTGACTAATAATTACAATGGGTTCTTTACGCCCCTTGTATTTTCCCATACTTTGTATCTTCGAAGCCAAAGTAGCGTCACTGTTATCCGGAACATCCAAAAAGATATCTCTTCGGGTGCTAAAGATCCCCAGATTTTTAGCGGCAGTATATACTGCGCTTTTTGAGGTAGTGGCACTATCAATAAAGAAAAGTCCTTTATTGGCCAAATGGCTGAGTACGGCAGTAATTGTAGGCAAACTGGCGGTGGTAGCACTGCCCATATGGTTATTGGCTGCAATCGCCATGGGCATTTGCTTGATGAAATTGTTTAAAACATCTTCAATATCTCTCTCTTGCATATTTTGAGAAATATACTTCTCACCCGGGCTAATACTACTATTTTCGGCTTCCATAGGGATGTGGATTATTACTTCATGCCCTTTTTGGCTTGCCAAATTAGCTGCAGTTTTGGTATGAGGAAGGTCTGGAAGTACTGCAAAAACGATCTCTTTGGGAAGATCGGCAAAATCCTCTAAAAGTTGCCCGGCACTATTGCCAAAATCGTCGATTATGATTACAACATCGGGCATATCATCAGATTTGCTCCAATTGTATTCATAGCTCATCAGATCAGTCTCTTGAAGGGTTTGACTTTCTTCCTCTGGTTCGTATATCTCTTCATTAGCCTCAAGAGGGGGAGGCACATTCACATCGCTGCTTTCTGGTTTGCTTTTGCAGCCCCACAATAAGAGTAATCCCAATAGGGGAATAATTAGTTTTTTTGCCATGTTACTTCATCCGCTATTTCAATACTTAATCTATCACATGTCCCGGCCATTACTTCCAATACATATTGATTTGGTTTTTCGGGGAATATTGGTTCTTCATTGTAGGGACTTGTATTTTTCGCAATGCTAATAATTTGATTGTGGTGGTCAATAAAGATCATATCCAAACTGAGGTATGTATCTTGCATCCAAAAGGAATGGTAATCTACATTGTTAAAAATGAACAGCATACCTTGATTATCTTCCATGTTTTCTCGGTATTTCAAGCCTTGCATCAGTTCCTTTTCTTTTTCGGCAATTTCAATGTCGAAAGAGGCTTTGAGATTGCCATCTAAACCTTTTATTTGCAGGGTTCCATCTTTTCTAAAGGAAGTAGAAGACTGAGCTTCTTGTTGGGGTATAGATTTTGGGCATCCCCCAAAAACAAGAATCAAGATTAGAACAACGGGAATATAGAGCTTATTTCTCATTTGCTTAGAACCATCTTTTTATTAATTGTACCCAAGGGCGTAATTAACTGGTAATAATAAATTCCAGAACTTACAAGCTGGTTGTGCTCATCTTTGCCATCCCAATTTGCAGTATGAACTCCAGCTGCCTTGTATGTATCCAAAATTTTCTTTACTAACTGACCCTTGGTGTTGTATATCGACAAAGTGATTAGGCTTCCTACAGGAAGGCTAAATCTTATTTGTGTATTGGGATTAAAAGGATTGGGATAATTCTGGTATAACATTGTATTGGCTTGAGGTGCCTGAATCTCATTTATGGATGCTGCTTCTACAGTTATAGCTGATAGATGTCCATTTATTTCTGTTAATACGATAAACTCCTCTGCCTCAGAATGAATCCGAAATGAAAGTTGTGCTGGAGATATTACATCGATGCGCGAATACTTGCCCTCGTCCATATGTTCAACTTCCATAAAAGCCGTATCTATAAAATATGAATATGCATAAGATACAGGGAAGGGAAACTCCCAATATTGGCTATGAATTAGAGATGGATCGGCAATATCAAAATTTAGTAAGCGGTATTCTGATTCGGGATCTTCTGAAACGGAATAGCTAAGCTCCGGTTCTGGAAGATCAAATGGTATTTGAGTTTGAGCAGGAAATCTAAAATTTGGATCTTGAGTGTAAAGGTAGATCTGATAGGCATCAATTGCGCGAATCCCATCAGTTTGGTCTACATCTGCACCGGGCATGTTCTCAACTTCAAGATAGTTTCCCACACAATGATCTAAAACGGAACTTACATCCATGCTAGTGATGACTCCATCGCCATCTGCGTCACCGAAAAGTATGTTGGCATTATTAGAACCCGAGACAACAAGGTCGTCAATGTAAATACCATCTTCATTTTCGAACCAATCGCTATGCAAGCGGAAGCGCAAATGAAGATTGGAGCCCACGAAGTTATCGAGGTTAAAGACTTGATTGGTCCAAGAAAACGCTTGTCCGGTAAATGAAGTGAGCTCACTCCAGTTTGTACCATCGGTTGACACCTCAACATAAACAAAGTCATAACCTTCTTCTAAATTCCATTTTGCCTTGAAGCTTAGAATCGGGTTTTGCACATTCTGCAATGAGATAGGATTTTGTAAGTGTATTTCTTTATTCCAATTGTTCCCATAGTTTCCAGAAGGTGAATCGGACAGTACGCCATTATTACCATCAAAAAGCAATGCCCAATTTGTGTCTCCAGTCCAATTGTTGAGATCACTTTCGAAATCATCGGAAAAAAGAGCTTCGCTAAGCACTATTGAAACATTGCCGCCCAACGTAGACTTTCGCAGACGCACCGGGGTATAGAAAGGGGGATTATCGGAGTTGTCGATTTGTAAAAGATAATGGCCTTCAAGAAGATTTGGAAAAATAAAACTTCCCTCGACATTAGCTTGTGCGCTTAATAGAGGTTCCGATAATATCTTTACTGTGGCGTTTGGTATAGGATATCCATCGCTATTGCGCACAATTCCCGCAAATGTCATCCATTCTGCTTGTTCTAAGCTTATATTGCAGGTTGTAAATCCTGTAGGGGGAACAGTTATATCAACAGTTTGTGGTAGATATCCTTGTGAAGATACCTCCAAGGTGTAGCTACCAGGCATGAGAATGCGGTGATAATCTCCCACAATGGGATCGTTGGTGATATCCTTGCCAGCATCAGATACTCTGATTACAGCAGGGATGGCCTCACCAGAGAAATTTGTAACAATTCCTTTTACTCCCTTTTGAGCGTATTCGATGTAAGATAACACCGATTCGCAGTTGTCTTCCCAAAAACCATCCAAAGTGTTAGCAGGAGGCCATTTGACATAGCTTATTTCTGCAGTAAGTTCAATATTACTGGTATAGGCATAATTCCAATCTTGCATACTGCCCTGTACTATATACCAAGTAGCGCCATTGGTAATGCCTTGGTCAAATTCTGTGCTATTGTACATTGGCATATTGTGCGAAGAATATGTTAGTGACATATCAATTAGTAGGTCATTATCTAAAGCAGGACTTATTGTGTAGTCCCAAGGATAGTTGATAACTAGCATTCCGCCGTGAAAGTTGATTCCAGAAACAAAATTATGCTCCGAACTAAAGTCCATCATAGCAATGGTTTCTGGAGCATGAGGAAAACCGTCTGGATTTGTTGCTCCACTTGGCGTGGGGAAGTTTCGGTTCAGATCCACTCCGACCGCGTTGTAACGAGTCTCATTCTCGTACCCATCCGGATTCATTAAAGGGCAAATCCAGAGTTCGGTATTATTAACGATATCCGAAATACGCGGGTCAATATTGTAGCCTTCAGTAAGATACTCTATCAAACGAAGCATCATTATGTATCCAACAGTTTCATCTCCATGCATGCTGGCAATTAGTTTTACTTCCGGTTCAGCTTCATTTATATTCACGTTATCCGATATTTTCATAAAGTAGAGAGGGTGATTGTTTACTGAGTTGCCAAACTCATACAACTGGCAAATATCTGGATATAACAGGGACTTAATTTCCATGAAATCTTGATAATCGGCTAAACTAAGATAGTAATTTAGGCTTTCTTTGGGATTTCCACTTTTACTACTTGGCATATTGTTGTCTTTGGGAATTGAATTGGGAATGGTTTGAGCATCAAAACCAGCGGCAAGAAGGCGATCGTGCTCTTGGTGATCTCTAACATAGGCAATAATGGTTCCATTACTACGGTTTACGCAATCGATACTTATATGTAAGGCATTGATGGTTTTAATATCCTTGTCTAAATTCCAGCTTTGGATTCGTACCGGGTAGCCGAAAGCAGCCACTAACAATAAGGTTGCCCACAGTAAAAGTAATAGCTTTTTCATAATGAGTCCTTTATCATACCGAAAGAGTGTTTATGTATACTACACGCAATTTATCTGCCGATTTGATACTAAAAAATGCCAGGCAACAGCTCACACATCTGGGCTTGCTTAATGCTGCTTCGTTCCCGACCTGACATGGTTCACATTCAGAAGTTGGCTGTACCTGGCTTGTGCAGCACATCTCAGATGTGTTTTTTTGTCAATTAAAAGATGACCCTTCTCAAAAGGCAACTTACAGAAAATATTGATTATATGGAGCATAAAACTTAGAAAACTACACTCAGGTTTATTGCGCTTCTTACATCTATCGCTTCTAAGTTTTCAGAAATTGGAGTAAGGCTAAATTCTATGAAAGAAGCATTGTTAAATGTCCAATAGATACCAGCTGAAAGCGAATATTCCTTCCATGTACCCCAGCTAATTCTGGGGGCAATACTATAATAGAAATTGTCGATATCGTGTTTTAATGTAATACCGACTATGTAGTTTCTGTTTTTGTTATTTATGTTATAAAATTCATCCTGCTTATCTGCGTACTGGTTTTCTTCATAGGAAAATTCCATATTGCTGGAAAAGGCAGAGCCAGAATTTTTCCGATATGGGTTTTGAAGCCAAACATCATCACCAGATCTGGCTATGTAAGGATAGCTATCAAAGATCAAGTTGAATTTGCAACCAAGTTGTCGGTACAGTTTGGCTGTGCGGATGCTTGAGTAAAGAAAATCTGTATAATCGGTTCGAATCTGGTAGCTTTGTATAAAAGCTATTCGATCTCCTAAAAGAATCTCTGCCTCAGGAAACAAGGTAAAACTCTGCATTTCATGATTGTTTGCCGACAGCATAGAGTTTAAATATACATCTTCCCGAATAGAGTAATTGAACCAATTAGAAAGCCGAATGAAATTCTTGTAATAGTGTTTCCAGCCAAGACGGGCACTGCGCGTACGCAAATCGTTATCCCATTTTTTATTTGAAGGAAAGCTGGTAATCTGTAAATTGATACTCAATCCAGCAAAAAGTGAATCACTGGGGCTGTATTCCCAGCCGGTATTTGCATTCAAGGTACGGTTTTCGATATTGCGAGTGTTTTCGAGAATGTTAAAACCCTTGTAGGCAAAATTGTGGGAAGCACCGATATCAAGCTGCAAATTACTAGTAATCTCATAGCCCAATTTGATGTCTAAATCGTTGTAAAACTCTCCATTATTGCGAATAGTATTTTCTTTTAAACGAATGCGTCTCTCGTTATAGTTTTCTGAAAGCTGCAATGCTATCTTGTTATGTGGGTTATACTCTAGAAATCCATATACGCCCATGCCGCTACGCTTTTGCTCGTCTTGCTTGCTATATGAGCTTCGGGTTTGATTTAGGCTTTGCTCTAAGGTGTAGATATTGTCTAAACGTTGATTCAAGCTAAAACTGCTTTCCCAATACATGTTATGCGCTTCTCCATTTAGGTCTGCAGTGGCAGAAAAATCTCGATAAGACTCCCAATTCATTTCTTTCTTTTCATAGTTGGCTCTAAACCCCGCATTTACAATGTTACTAATATATCGGTATGAAGAGTGTGCTAGAACCTGAAAACCATCACTCGAGCGGTGGCTTTCTTGAATGTATCTATCTTTTTCATTGCGAATAATGCCGTTAGTCGCAAGCCCAAGAAAGAGGCTATCAATAGGAGTCCAGTCTAGCCTGTAGCCCAATTTGCCATTCTTGTTTACATAAGCCACAGGCTCTAAATCACTTGTATCGAAATATGATTCATAGTCCATTAAAAGCGTGTGACTAAAGTGTTTAGAAGAATAAGCTATAGAACTGCCCAACATGGAGCGACGTGTTTCTTGGTGGAAGTTAAGTCTATCTTCCCAAGAACTTTGCCCCAAAATACTAATTCTATTTTTTTCATAGGGGCTTACATTGTATTGAAAAAGAGATTCCAAAATCCTTACATTGTCACTATTGTAGTGATAGAATTCTATCCCCCTTGTTTGAGATAACAGCCTGCAACTAAAGCTGAGCAATAGTATTACTAAGCAGAATAAAATCTTTCTCATCTAAGGTCTCGGCTCGGCGGCTAAAATCCATATCAGTTTTCATTTCTAGATTGCTCAATACATTTTTTCCCAAGACTGGAAGCAGGTTATTTCTTAAGGTTTTACGGCGATGAGCAAAGGCTGCTGTCAAGACTTTCTCAAAAATTTTGGGATGCATTATATCGGGTTTAGTTGTTCTGGCATTCATTACAATAACAGCAGAATCTACTTTGGGGATGGGATCAAAATATTGACGATTTACAAAAAAAGCAGTTTTTACGTTATAGCAAAGACCAATTTTGAGCGTTAAGGGGCCATACTCTTTTTTGCCTGGTTTTGCAGATAAGCGCTGAGCTACTTCTTTTTGAACCATCAATACAACAAGAGGAAAGTATTGTGCATGCTTTTGAATCTCGTATAATAGGGGAGATGTAATTTGATAGGGGATATTGGCAATAATCTTAATAGGTAAAGAGCCCATGGAGATTTGATGAAGCCAGTTAAGCTTTAAAATGTCTGTAAGAATTAGATCTATCTTATTGCCAAAGCTTTCACCAAGGATTCTTGCCATTCGTTTATCCAGCTCAAAAGCTTCCAAAGTAGCGCCACGAGAAATAATCTCTTTACTTAAGATTCCTGTGCCAGGCCCTATTTCCCATATCCTCTCATGAGTTTTGATATCCCCCAAATCCGCAATCTGAGCGGCAATACCGCTATCGGTAAGAAAATGTTGCCCCAGTTCCTTAATTGCTTTCAAGTTTTAGCTTATTGCTAGAAAGGGAGAGCATTGCTCTCCCCAAGTTGATTGGCTTCATTACGCCGTTAGTTTATCTGCAGGAGTGCTCTTGCATATCTTGCAAACCTTAACGGTTTTATCCCCTGCTTTTATTTCGTACATCAGTTTAACGCCGGTACGATGACAATGAGGGCATTCGCCACGACCATGATAAGGCATACTTCTCAGTGTTTTACCGCGGTTATTCTTCGCCATATGGAACTCCTTATTTCAATACTCAATAAATATCTTATGAGAGTGCCATTTTTGATAAAGTGCCGTTACGGTCAATGTTTATTTTCTAAAATAGCTCTTTTATCAGCTCATCCGGCTCAAGGCGAAAATGTGAATTTCTACCTTCAAAAAAGTGGTGTACTCTTATCAGATGGATATTCAAAGCAGAGAAAGTGAAACATTTTCCCGATTTCTTGTTCGTTACAGTAGTATAGCTTTTTCGGTAGATTCCTTGGTGCATAAAGGGGCAGGGTAAATATCCTCGCACAACTTCAGTTTCCACTTCATATATCTCATCCACTGTAGTGATGCTTTGAAATGCATCAAAGCTTTGCTGCTGAAAATACTCTAATCTGTCGGCTATTTCTTCGGCAGATTTGCCAATTTTTTCCAAAGTGATCTCATCATCTGCAATTATCTGTGTAAAATCTCTGTTATCAGTTCCCAAAAATCCACCATATGTAATCACCCCGGGTTGCATTTTGGCTGTAATCTTGGATTCAATCGGAGTCTTTTTCATAATATCACCCAAAACTGTCGTAGTAGATTTTATCCTCAGATATGCCATACTCAATTAATGACTGGGTTACAGCATTAATCATACCGGGGCTGCCGCATAAATATGCTTCGGTATTCTTAGGATCGCGAATGGCATCCTTGAAATATGGCATTACAAAACCCGTTTTTCCTTTCCAGTTCTCTTCTGGGCTGGCATGGGACAGTACGGGTATATAAGTAAAGTCTTCAAATTCTTGTTCAAAATCCCGAAATTCCTCAGTGAGATACAGATCTTTGGTTGTTCGGGCACCAAAGAAATAGGTCATTTTTCTACTTGTTCCTACCTCCTTAAGATGTTCTAACATAGATTTGATTGGTGCTTTTCCTGAACCACCGGCGACAAAGAGAATATCTGCGTTTGTATCGCGCAAATAGAAATCTCCATAGGGACCGGTGAAATTGACTTTGTCACCTACTTTTATGAATTTATGCACCCATGTACTGCAGATACCTTCTGGAACTAAGCGTATTATCAGTTGGATGCGGTCATTTACCTCAGGTTTAGAAGAAATTGAATAAGCCCTCATAACTCTTTGTTTTACTTTATCATAAGGCTCAGTTTCTAATTGGACATACTGTCCTGCTTTAAAATCAATTCTTTCGTTATTGAGCAACTTAAAAATGATACCCTTTATATCGTATGTGTAATCTATGATTTCTTCAATTTCAGAATGATAGCGCCGGATATTAAAAATTTCATCGGGGATTTGAATGTTAATATCGGTTTTAACTTTTATTTGGCAACCAAGACGTATATTATCTGCTTGTTCTTGTTTGCTTAAAAGTGGTTTTTCTGTGGGTAAAAGCGGGCCTCCCCCTTCGGTAACCTTGCATTTGCATGCTCCGCAAGAACCC
Source organism: Candidatus Cloacimonadota bacterium (assembly GCA_020532355.1). Lineage (NCBI taxonomy): Bacteria > Pseudomonadati > Candidatus Cloacimonadota > Candidatus Cloacimonadota bacterium. The sequence continues at coordinate 8,673 of JAJBBD010000274.1, forward strand.
CTGCCACCGCAGGCAGAAGGTAGAAAAATCTGCTTATCGCTAAGAGTTGCCAATAATGTATTGCCACCCTTTACTGTAATATCCCGTTTGTTATTGATGTTTAAATTAACTTCTCCATAGTTGCTTAACCAGCGTTGTGCCAATACCATGATAAAAGCCAGGATAACCGCTATCACGCTCATTAAAGCAATATCTACAAGTATTCTTTGCAGCATCCCAACTCCTTATTGTATTTGAACTATGCCAGAGAATCCAACAAATCCCAGAGCCATGATTCCAGTAATAATTAGACTGATACCAGCTCCACGAAGTCCAATTGGTACTAGCTTTTCTTTCAGTTTTCTTCTTATGCCGGCTAGCATCATTATTGCTAATAGCCATCCTATGCCGCTACCGGCACCAAAGGCTACTGCCTGAATAAAACTATAGTTCCGAATTACCATGAATAAACTTACACCAAAGATCGCACAATTCACGGTTATAAGCGGTAAAAAGATGCCCAGCGTGTAGTAAAGGGCGGGAGCGTAACGCTCAATTAGGAGTTCTAAGAATTGAACAAAAGCTGCTATTACAATAATAAACACAATGTATTGCAAATACACAATGCCAAATGGAACCAGAACATAATAGTATACCAGCCAGTTTAGAGCTGAGGTAATAGTTAAAACAAAGATTACAGCAGTTCCTAAGCCTAGAGCAGATTCTATCTCTCTGGATACAGAAAGATACGAACACATACCCAAGAAATTTGTTAGTAAGATGTTGCTGGTGAAGATAGCTGCCCAAAATAATACAAATGCACTTATATCCATTATGCTTTCGCCTTATAATAATGTGTGTTGATGATCCAGATAAATATGGCAAGCAAGAAAAATGCGCTGGGTGCCATAACCATGATACTCCATTTTGTCCACCACGTTCCCAATACTTGAAATCCGAATATAGTGCCAAACCCAAAGAGTTCTCGAATAAATGAGATTACCAGTAATACTAAAGCATATCCAATGCCCGCTCCAATTCCATCTACAAATGATGCAATTGGTTCATTCTGAGAAGCGAAGGCCTCGGCTCTACCCATCAGGATGCAATTTGTAATAATCAAGCCAACATAAGGTCCCAATTGCTTGCTAATTTCGGGCAGGTTGGCTTTTAGAAATATATCCACAATGATAACATAGGAGGCTATGATTAAGGTTTGCACCATCATTCGGATGCTGCGCGGAGTCCAATTACGGATTAAAGATATCGTAAAGTTTGCCAATGCTAATACGAATATTACGCCCAATCCCATTATTAAGCTATTTAGCATTAGGTTTGTTACAGCTAACGCAGAGCAAATACCTAAAATTTGTCGCCAGATCGAGTTTTCTTTGAATGCAGCATTAATAAATATTTCTTTCTTGTTCATAAATCGTTATTCCGTAGATATTTATATATATAATTTATCTCATCACGAAGCATCTTGATTACAGAATCTGAAGTAATGGTAGCTCCTGTTACTCGCTTTAATTGACCATCGTTTTCTGGTTCTTGGGTTTCGGCAATAAACTCATATTTGCGCGTAACATCACCTGGTGCATCTGGCTCTGTAACAAAAAGTCTATTTCTAAACTGAGCTAAGAACCACTCTTCTTCAATACGGGCACCTAAACCGGGTGTTTCTTGCTGTTCAACAATGGCAAAATCTAAGATAGTTCTAAAATCTGTTGAAGTTGATACCAGTGCCTGCATGGTTCCCCAAAGCCCTTTACCGCCTATTTCAAAGCAAAAAGCAACGGTGCTATCTGCCACTACAGCACGATAAGCATTTCTGCCAAGATTTTTGTTATTTATCTTATAAACATATTTTTCGTAAGACTCAGGGTATTGTGCCAGTATCTTATCTGCTTTGCTGCCAGTTGTTTCTGCTATTTTGGCCGATAATGTACTAAGGATACGTTTCTGGTATGTGTTTTGACGATGAGCTTCTATCTTAGATTCACTTGTGCGGAAGGCAATACTGAGAATACCGGCAAATATCAATACCATAATTAACATAAATACAATTGGGAAAAGAAAGCTATCCTTCATTTTTTCCCCACTTTTTCTAGACCATACTCAACCAGCGGCATGAGGGTATTGGTTAGCAGTAAAGCAAACATAAAGCCCTCAGCAAAAAGAGAGTACTTGCGTATGAATACAGTTAAAAAGCCAATCAGCAAACCATAAATCCAAATTCCCCACTTTCCTTTTGGACTCGATACCGGATCGGTTACCATAAACACAATACCAAACATAGCACCACCGCTCAACAGGAAGAACAGTGGATTTGTTCCAGGATAGAATATCAAGTTAAACACAAGCAAGGAAATGCTTGTGGCAAGCATTGGCTGCCATTTGGCTGTTTTAGTTACTAAAAGATAGATCCCAGCGAGGATAATGAGCAATGCAGAAGTTTCTCCAGCCGAGCCAGATACAAATCCTGTAAATGTCTCTGCTATTCCGTAAATTGCCTCATTGGAAGTGCGAAAACTGTTCAGTATTGTTGCTCCAGTTTGCATGGATGAGTCGGCTGTCCAACGTACAAATCCACCAGGGAAATCATTAATCAAATATGGTTTAAGCCAAGATATCGTCATCTGATTTGGGAAAGAGATATATACAAAGGTACGCCCTAGTATAGCAGGATTAAAGATATTGGCTCCAAATCCACCAAACACCATTTTCCCAAAGACAATTGATACTACTCCCGCTAAAGCAGATATCCATAATGGAATAGTGGGCGGAAGAGTTAATGCAACTAGAGTTCCTGTTACAAAAACTGCCATCGAAACCTTACCCGGTTTTTTATTCTTTACAAACAGGTATTCACTAATATATGCTGCTACATTGGCAGCTATTACAACTGCCAATACTCTCCAACCAAACAAATAAACGGCAAACAAGATGATTGGTATTAGGGAATATAGAACCCTATTCATCATCTGCTGCTTCAGGATTCTTTCAAACATAAAAAAGATTTTCCTTCTTTTCTTTTATTATAATATAACCCATAACTATATGCCGTGTCAATAGTAAAGATTCGAAATTGAATCTTTATCTTACTCAAATGTTGTTTGCAAATGAGGAAAGATTTGCGATATTCGATTGTGACACACAGAATAAAGAGGCAATAATGAGTATTATCAAAACTTTTTCTTTGTGGATTATTTTATAAGGTGTTTCCGATATTTTCATTAATGAGATCGCAAACTGTTCATAGTGTTTTCTTATACTCATTTTTGGCTTTTATTCTTAGAAACTTACTCTCAAAATGCTTAAACACCAAAACGCAAGAAGCTCAGCAAGCCTAGTATGCTACTATCTTGATAAGTGTAAACAGATAAGCAATATTTAAGCAGAGCTATTTTTAAAACAAATCGCTATTACAGATTTGGATACAACTCAATATGATATTCGGTCCAAACAATTCTTAAAGGTCAGCTATCTGCTTGGTTAGCAAGTCCACTTTTGTTCGCACTTCAAGGTGCTTTTCTTTCTCTTTTTCTACTACTTCTGTCTTTGCATTGGCAATGAAATTAGGATTAGATAGTTTTCTAGCAATGCCATCCAACTCTTTTTGTAGTTTTTCCAATTGCTTATTCAGGCGTGCTTTTTCCTGCTTCGGATCAATCAATCCTGTCAGAGGAATGAATATCTCAAGATTGCGCACAACTGCGCTCATTGCAGGCTTAGGTTTGGCAGCATCCATCCCGGATACTATCTCTTCCACTCTGGCCAGACGGTTCAGATAATTCTCATAGCTTTGAAACAATGTATTCTGGGCAATATCTGCAGTACGAACCACAATTTTAACTTCCCTAGAAGGAGGCAGATTCAATTGTTTGCGTAGATTACGGATAGCAGTGATACTCTCTTGCATCAAACTCATTTCGTCATTGATAGCAAGATCGATTAAGTTATTGTTCGCAATAGGGAATTTGGCGATTATTAGCGCTTCTTCCTCCATCGGGAAGTGTGTCTTGATGGATTGCCAGATCTCTTCGCTAATAAAGGGCATGATCGGGTGCAAAAGCCTCATTCCTGCTTGCATAACATCAAGTAGGATATATTTTGTGGTAAGCTTACCGGGCATTGGTGCGCCTTCTTTCAGGCGGTCTTTGCTGAGCTCGATATACCAACTGCAGAATTCATCCCATAAGAATTGAAAAATGCATTGCGCAGCGTCATTTAAGCGCAAATTTTCATAATGATCCCCTGCTTCGCGACAAACCTCATTGAGGCGGGATAGAATCCAACGGTCAGCCAATTCCAGTTCGAGGTTATCAACTGCGGGCAAACCATTGATGCTCTGGATATTCATCATGATAAAACGGTAGGCATTCCAGATTTTATTGGCAAAATTTCGTCCACCTTCCAAAATGGCATCGCTATAAACTACATCAGCACCTTTTGGAGTATTAAAGATCATGGAAAAGCGCAAAGCATCTGCGCCCACATGCTCTATGATATCGATGGGATCGGGAGAATTACCCAGAGATTTACTCATCTTACGCCCAATTTCGTCTCTTACCGTTCCATGTAGTAAGACCGTCTCGAAGGGAATCACTTTTTTAAAGTGTAGCGTACTCATAATCATCCGCGCCACCCACAAATAGATAATCTCAGGTGCTGTAATCAACACATTGGTAGGCAAGAAACGCTTTAAATCCTCGCTATCGTCCGGCCAGCCCATCGTAGAAAAAGGCCATAGCCAGCTGGAAAACCAAGTATCTAATACATCTTCATCTTGGCGAATCTTAGTGGATTTGCATTTAATACAAGCACTTGGCGCTTCCTTAGTCACCATCATTTCGCCGCAATCCTCGCAATAGTACGCGGGAATGCGATGTCCCCACCAGATCTGTCGCGAAATGCACCAATCCCGGATGTTGTTCATCCAGTGCATATAAACCTTGGTCCAGCGTTCAGGTTGGAAACGAACCTCGCCTTTTTCAACCACCGCAATGGCTTCACGAGCCAATGGTTCCATCTTCACGAACCATTGATCTGAGAGATAGGGTTCTATTACAGTATCGCAACGATAGCAATGGCCCACAGCGTGTTCATGCTTCTCGGTCTTTTCTAAAAGACCTTGAGCGGAAAGCAGTTCCAATACTTTATTTCGGCAAGCATAGCGTTCCATGCCGGCAAAGTCCGCACCAGCGGCCTCGTTCATAATACCGTGCTCATCCATTACCAAAAGCTGCTGCAGATCGTGCCTTCTGCCGATCTCAAAATCGTTGGGATCGTGAGCTGGAGTAACTTTTACACAACCAGTGCCAAAATCTTTATCAACATAATCATCGGCAATGATGGGGATACGGCGATTAGCGAGAGGTAGGATCAAATCTTTACCAATCATATTTTTATAACGATCGTCTGCTGGATTTACAGCCACAGCTACATCTCCCAACATTGTTTCCGGACGGGTAGTAGCCACCGTTACATATCCCGATCCATCGGCATAAGGATAGCGGATATGCCAAAGCTTGCCTTCTTCATTGCTATGTTCCACTTCGTCATTTGCCAGTGCAGTAACGCAGCGCGGGCACCAGTTGATTATATATTTGCCTTTATAGATAAGACCACTTTCATATAGACTTACAAATACTTCTTTCACAGCGCGGGATAGCATATCGTCCATAGTAAAACGCTGGCGGTCCCAATCGCAGGATGCGCCCAAAAGCTTCAATTGATCGATTATGATTCCACCTTTTTCGTGTTTCCACTGCCAAATCTTTTCCACCAATGCTTCACGACCGATTTGGTGACGATTTTTTCCTTCCTTAGCGAGTTGCTTTTCTACCACATTTTGCGTGGCAATGCCGGCATGATCAACTCCCGGCAGCCACAAAGTAGGCTCGCCATTCATTCTGTGATAGCGGACTACGACATCCTGAAGGGTATTATTGAGCACGTGGCCCATATGCAAAATTCCGGTTACATTGGGTGGAGGGATTAGTATCGTGAAGGGCTTTCCTTCACCGCGAGGGGCAAAGAAACCGCTCTTTTCCCAGTGTTTGTACCACTTTTTCTCGATGTCTTGCGGAGAATAGGTTTTGTTGATTTCCATTTGAATTTCCTCTTTTTGTCGTAGTCTTGCCTAAAACAATTATATTTCAAGCAAATACCAATTGATTAAGCAATGCATTAATGTCAAGTGCTTTTTTCCCAAAACCATTCTGGAAGCATTAGTAACACATAAAGAGTCACTCAAATTTGCCATTTTGATGCGCTTCAGGCTAGTGCCAGTACCGTAGCGGAGCTTTTCGAAGCTCCACAGAGCATGCGCACCTGGACTGCCAAACTCCAGGTTGGCAGAAGTAGCTTAAACTCCTTTTATAGTAAAGCTTCAGATCGGAAACTAATAACCCCAACATGATAGTTGACAGATATATGGCATCGAATTCATTGGTGCAGGCGATGGGGTTCGCCTGGGTAAAATGCTTGCCAAACCGAAGTTTGAGGCTTCTGATGACTCCTAAATCCGCAAGATATATTCGGGAGTTAAGAATGTTCAGTTACAAGTTCTCAGTACAAGATGTTCTATTGGTAATAGCTGGGGGAGCATTGGGTAGTTTCCTAAGGTATTGCGTCACTTTGATTTCTCATTACCAGACTAGCAGTCCCTTTCCCTACAAAACTCTCATCATTAACGTAATAGGTTGTTTCCTGGTGGGATTTTTGACCATGAGATTTCAACATCATGCCAATCATCAGATGATCAGATTGTTTTTTATCATCGGTTTTTTGGGGGCATTCACTACTTTCTCGGCATTCAGCTATGAGACGGTGATTCTATACCAATCTGGGCATGTCAAGACAGCCTTAATGAACATTCTGGCCTCAACCTTATCTGGGGTCTTAGCTGTAGTTATGGGCATGTGGGTTGGTATATCGATGCGATAAATCCTGGCTTATTTGGGGCAATTCTGTTAAGGGAGGCCTAGCATTTATTTTGGTGCTTTTTTATCAATAAGCAAAGACAGAGTGTCACTAATAATAGAGCACCTTGTATCTCAGCCAGAGCTTGTCGTTATCCATTTTTTTCACTGCCAAAAGCTTGAGAGTATTTGGCACAACATTTGGCCAATTAATCTCCTCAGAGGCAAAGAGAGTGGGAATAGTGTATCCTCCGATTACGATAGGGCTGAGCAGAATGTTTATCTCATCCAAGAGTGAAGCTCGAATTAAGGCGCCGCTGAGCTTACCTCCGGAGCTGGTCGCAATCGTTTTGACCCTGAGCTTGCTCCTAACTTTTTGGAGCATTTTCCTCATATCCACCTTATCCCGGCCTTCAATTAGATAAGGAAGTTTGCGCATACGCAGAAAAGCCAAGTATTCTGGAGGAGCGGTATGGGTGGTCAAATGCACCATATATGTATCTGGATCATCACACTGAGCAGTGTAGCCATTTCTAAAGCGACCTCTGCCATCTACCACCGAAGTCCAGGTCTTGCGCTGCGGGTTATTAAGGATATCCTCCGGCAAAAAGTCCTCGTAAAGATCATTATTGTTTTCTTTATACTCTGGAAGCTCGATCAATTCTGCGTTCTCTGCCACCAACATATTGCTTCCCTCCAGAAACATATCCGGCTCATAAAGTTCAAATACTTCCCGACGAAAGTTCTCCCATTCTACAGGACTGCAAAGCATGCCATACAGCTTCGGTTCTTTGAACGAATCAAACATGGTAGAATTTGTGCCCATGCTAATTCGGCTATCCACAGAGGCACAAACATATAGTACTACATTGGGTCTTAACATGGCGCTCTCCTTTTACCTTGATTGTGGTATGAGACAAAATCTTTGAATTTCCCGGTTATCAAATCGAAAGGTGATAGGCTGCGTGTTATCATTACCGAGCTCATGAAATGCTCAGATATCCTTATCCAGATACTGATAGCCAGATATCTCTGGCAAGAGCCCATCTTCTACTGCTCTTTTTACACTGCGGCAGGGCAGATCCTCTGCTATGATCTGATCTCGTGTGATTGTTTTCAAATCAACTTGAGCTGGATATTTGGCTTGCATGGCCCAAAGCATCTTGATGTAGAGGCTATACCATGAGGGCAAGCGCACAGTATCATCGTGATCCATGAGCAGATTAAGAAAGATGCGAAAATCATTGCGATAGCCCGCACTGGGATTGATCTCCTTGATCTTTCTGGATATATCCCGATAGTCATTGTTTTGTGGCTGAATTGGCATCTTTGGAGCACGCCGCATAAGGGTGCGTTTCAGCCGGGGATGATAATAGTATATGGCTCCGTCCAGCTTGCCGGAGAAACCCTTAATTCCTGCTTTTACATGAGCTTTCATAAGCCCTCCTTGCTTTTTCTAATATTTCCCATTTTCCCTGCCCCTTTTAGGTTGTCAAGTATTTCTTAGTCCTCTCTTAATCAAGCCTTAATTATTAAGACATGATTAAGAGTGGATAGTCACATGATTAATGCTCTTGATGGAGGAGAAAAGCACAA
>JAJBBD010000275.1 GCA_020532355.1 Candidatus Cloacimonadota bacterium
TGTTGTTTATAGGAATTATCCCCAAAGTGAAAGCGATAATGGTTGGGCGCAAAGGAAAACCTGTATTGCAGAGCATCCGAGATTTTGTTAAGCTTTTACGGAAAGATGAAATCCTGAGTGAACACTCAACTTTCATCAGTAAAATTGCACCTTCGCTAGCTTTGGTCTGCACACTTGTTGCCTCCTTGTTTGTCCCCTTTGTTTCTACACACACTTTATTAGGTTTTGTAGGAGATTTTATTCTATTTGTATTTCTTCTTAGCTTGGCTAAGGGCGTGATGGCTTTGGCTGCAATGGATTGTGGCAGCAGTTTTCAGGGCATGGGAACTAGCCGAGAATTGAGCTTTACAGCGTTTTTAGAACCGGCTTTTTTTCTAATAATGGCAACCCTTATCTTTAGTGTAGGATCCGGCAGTATGGCACAGATCTTTGCTCAACAAGGCATACTATATCTAAATATCTGGGATGTTTTTGCTGGGCTGTTTATTGCGGTTGCTTTGTTTATTATGCTATTAGTAGAAAGTGCGCGTGTACCCTTTGACGATCCTGCCACCCATCTTGAGCTAACAATGATTCATGAAGTAATGGTTTTAGATTTCAGTGGATTTAATCTTGCTCTTATCAACTACACATCTGCCTTAAAAATGTTCATCTATTCATCGCTTATATGCCATTTGATCTTACCTGTGGGAAGTTCTATCTTGTGGTATCTGATTCTTCTAATACTCATTTATGTTTTGGTGGGCATGTTAGAGTCTCTTGTGGCCCGATTTAGGATGAACCGTAACTTAGAGCTTGTACTAGTGCCACTTAGCATAGCCCTGCTCACCCTTGCCGCTTTGATCGCCAAAAATATGGGAGCATGGTAATGCTGGAAATTCTGATTGTAATATTTGGATTTAGCTTACTTTGGGCTTCAGTTACCAATATGCTGGGCACGGTTATTAAAATCTTGGTTATTCAAGGTGTAATCCTTTTTTGCATCACACTACTTAAAACTACTCAACTCAACTGGTTGAGTTTTAGTCTAATTGCTTTAGAAACACTCATCTTCAAGGCAATTCTAATACCATGGTTTATTGATGACACCATTAAACACAACCAGATTCGAAGAGAAGTGGAAGCATCTGTTTCAAACTTTTTTTCCCTTGCTCTAATGAGTTTGATTTATGTCTTTAGTTTCGTACTGGCAGCATCAGCTCCAGTATGGTCGCTAAAAGTCTTCCCGTTGGAGTTTGGTATAGCTTTCGCTACAATACTCAAAGGCATATTTATCATTATCGCCAATAAAAAGCTTATCACACATTTAATGGGCTATTTAATTATGGAAAACGGTATCTTTTTACTTTCGCTTTCTGCTGGTACTCATCTTCCCTACATTGTAAGTTTAGGTGTATCTTTGGACATTATGTTATCCGTTCTTATCGCGGTTCTATTTATCAAACGGATCCGTTCAACTTTTAATGATGCAGATAGTCCCCAAACCCTGAGAGAAGAATAATGGGCTCAATTCTTCTTGTGGGATATCCCCTTTTGGCAATTGTGTTTTGCGCTTTTGTGGCTTCCCGGCGCAGATGCGATCTTTTAGTTTTACTCCATGCTCTATTACATAGCGGACTTGGAATACAGGCTTTTGTACAAAGGGGAAGTGTGCTTGAGATGGACGATCTGGGGCTCTTCATGTATCTGATCCTCTCGGTTCTGTACTCTGCAATAGCCTTCTATCGCATCGGACAGAAAGAGAAAATCTCCATAAGAGATTATCGTATCCACAGCATCTTTTTGATGATTTTTGTTATGGCTATGGACGGTGCCACGATGGCGAAGGATATGGGCTTAATCTGGATATTTGTAGAAGCAACCACCATTTCTTCGGCTTTGTTGATAAGCTATTCTAATAAAAAGAGTTCTTTAGAGGCTGCTTGGAAATATTTATTCATCTGTAGCGTGGGAATTGCCTTAGCTTTTGCTGGAATCCTTTTATTGGTAATAGCTCAACCCTCTAATGCTACTTTGAATATCGCAAACATTGATTATGCGAGTATATCTCCATTATGGCTGAAGATTTCATTTGTCTTTATACTAATTGGCTTTGGTACCAAAATGGGATTAGCCCCCCTTCATTTTTGGCTACCCGACGCACATTCCGAAGCACCTGCTCCCATTTCTGCCCTTCTTTCTGGGGCATTACTAAATATAGCCCTTATTCCCATTCTGAGAATGGATAAACTGATGCAGTATAGTGGACTAGGATATGTAGCCCAAAACTTATACTTGTTCATGGGATTTCTTTCTGTTTTTATCGCTACTGTATTTATCTTAAAAACCAAAGATTTTAAGCGTATGCTGGCCTATTCATCCATCGAGAATATGGGATTAATTATGATTGCATTTGGCTTGGGTACTTCAGCTTACGCAGCCGGGTATCTGCATATATTAGGGCACTCATTTGTAAAAGCTGCTTTCTTCCTAATTGCTGGGAATGCTTTAAGCATCTATCAAGACAAAAATTTCGAAAACTTAGGTTCTCTACTCAGAATAAATAAAGGCAGCGCTTGGCTCTGGTTAATTGCCTCAGCCCTGATTATCGGCTTACCTCCATCTCCGCTATTTACCAGTAAGTTCATGATAGCGGCTGTTTTAATTAGTAAGGGACATTATCTGTATTTTTCACTGCTAATGCTTTTGTTGGCTGTAATCTCGTGGGGTATTTTTAACATTGGCTTAAAAATCTGTTTGGGCGAAAGCGATCGTAGGGTTAAACTTAATGCTTGGCTTTATTTGGCTCCAGCTGGATTACTCTTAATTGCCGGACTCATTGGAACATTTCTACCGGTGCTTGATTAAACTATTGTTTTCTTTGTCGCTAAAAAAAGCCGTTCTCATACCATAAGAACGGCTTTTTCAGTATTATATAGTTTATTCTTCTTCAAGTTCCTGCATAGAGTTAAAACGCTCTGTAAACAACTCAGCAATTTTGTTGTATTCATCGTCATCTTCTATAATGCTAAGTTCCAATTCTTCTTCAGCTTCTTCAAAGCGGAGTATGTCATATTCCATTGCTCCTACTTCAGCTAAGGCAACGTAGTTTGCACCTTCGTGATTTACTATGTCCAACACCATAAAGTCTTTTTGACTTCCATCTTCCATATCCAAGGTTATGATGTTAGATTCTGCGTCGCAGGATTCTTCACACTCACAACTATCGCCTTCACAGTTGCAATTCTTTACTTCATCCTCATTGTTGAGGCAATTATCTTTCTTTGTCATGATATTCTCCCTTATGTTTTTGCCACTGTTTTGAAAGGCAGCAATTTGGCAAGCTAAAAAAATCCAATAGTGAAAGATATCTACTATTTATATACTAATCATTATCCATTATAAGCACCATACACCCTCACTAAGAGCAAATATTCTAGTATTGCCTGATTAATTCGATTACTCAATAGGCAGCTTAGTACTTTCTTGCAACTCTTAAGCCATGGGCATCAGCTGTGAGATTTGCTGGAGTAGAAAACCTTCTGGATACAGTGCAATTTGTAGCGTCAGTGCTAAAACTTCCGCCTCTTAATACTCTATATTGCCCGCTGCTTGGTCCTACGGGATCAGTAGATTGCGTATTGGTATATTCATGAATATAAAAATCCCAACAAAACTCCCATACATTGCCGCTCATATCGTATAAGCCAAGTTCATTTGGCTCTTTTGTGCCCACAAATTGTGGTTCGGTTATAGCACTGCCGCTATACCAAGCTACTAAGTCGATGTTATCCGATCCGCTATAGATGTAATCATTGCTCAAATGCCCCCCTCTTGCTGCATACATCCATTCCATTTCCGTGGGCATTCGATAACCGTTTGCATTCCAATTGCACGTTATTTGTTGATGATCTAGTATATTGGGCCAATTATTCGGATTAACGCCATAACCTGAGTATTCGTAACATGGTTCATATCCCTCTATTATGCTTCGCCTATTGCAGTATTCAACCGCAGAATTCCAGTTTATTTCTGTGATTGGCATATCCGGTCGTATTTCATCCATATCCAGCATGACATATACCCATTCCAGTTCCGTGATCTCTCTTTTACCAATATAGAATGCAGATAAATTCACGTTTGCCGTACCATTGTTAAATGAACCAGCCGGAATAAACTCCATTTGATTAGCGAGGTTGATAATGTAAAAGCCAGATACAATGCTGCTTGGAATCCAATTACTATAAAAGCTGCGAGCTTTAATAATGGTATTAACTGCAATTTCGATGGGATCGGTGTAAAGCATAGATGTTTCATCTGGTTCACTGCCATCTGTAGTATAACGGATATCTGCCTCTATCGTTTCGCAACTCAAAGAAACAATTTGTGCATCAGAGTAAATGCCGGGCTCCACACTAAAAACGGGATCATGTGCAGCCAAATCGTAGAAAGCCGTAGTTACGAGGCTGGAGATCATGTTTTCTGCATAGGCTTTTGCTTTTACTACGCATCTAGTTTCCACCTCAAAAGGTCCCTCATATCTTAATGAATTCTGGTCTGGACTAGTTCCATCAGTAGTATAGTAAATTTCTGCTTCACTGGTGGGGCAAGACATTGTAACTAACACCGGATTATAGAAATATTCCTCAATCGGCGATATCTCAACTGGCATCACCGTCTCTCGGTCAAATACGAAATCTGCCGTAGATATGGTGCTGGGCATACAACCATCCTTATATGCTCTTGCTTTAATTGTAGTATCGGTATTAACCTGAATAAGACCGCTATATACGCTCGATTCCGTATTGGGTTCACTCCCATCCATAGTATAATGGATAGTCGCACCATAACTTTTACTGTAGATAAGAACTTCGATATCATTATTGAATACGCCCCCAGAAGGACTAAACTGGGGTGCTTCCAACGGTTCATTGTCCCAGGATGGGCTGGTGTCGCTACAAGACATCATCAAAAAAGCACATAGACTAAGTAACAAAATATGTAGAATGGTAAGAATTGAATTGTGCGTATTAAGTTCTTGCTTCATAACTTGCTCCCAATGCTAAACATTATTGAACGGAGTGTTACTGCATCTCTTTTACCGGTGTCGCCAAGTTCGTTTAAGCCCATAGTAAAACGAAGATCAAAATTGAATTCATCTTTGCCAAAGCCAAATTTAAACAAATCCTTTAACCCAAAGCCTACTCCAAATACAATATCTGTTTTAAATTGTATTAGCTCATCAAAACCACTTACCTGACTTTTATAACTGTAATTTGAAAGAGGATCCGCATCACTAAATGAATCCATCACTATTTTTTTTACCTGATAATCCATTGCCGAAATGCCCCCTTCTTTTTTGCTTTCGTTTCCAAGCAGCAACGAAAATGAAGGACCTCCATAAATAAATGCCCCTTGATATTGCTTTTGTTTTGCCTCTTCCGATAGTTCCTGATTAAAGCTAATAAAAACAGGCAGACTTATATAATCCGCAGTTGTTTGTATGTTTCCGCTAAGTGAATCTCCAAAGCTTTGCGCTAATATTACATTATTGGTTTGAATAGGTGAATTCTCATACTCGGAAATAAAGTTATAGCGGTGCCATATTATTTCACTATTTAGCTTGATAGAATCTATTTTCTTAAAAATCCTTGCTGAAGCATAGATACCTGCATTCTGAGAAAAGCCAGCCTTGCTCTTGTTTGAGCGGACTCGTAGATATCCTAAATCTGTCGTGCCTGCTTCATCTTGAAAAATGTCGTAAGCCAATTCGTAATCTTTATCGTTTCCATGAATCGAGGAAGAACCTATTCCATATTTAATTCCCCATTCAAAGGAGCCAGCCCACAAAAATCCTAATGATAAGAATACCAATGCCAATGTTAACACCGCTTTATTCATAATATCTCCTTGTGTATAAAGCTTTAGACAATTTATCGCTACGAAGTAAACTCGACAACTGAATAAATAATATTTAGCTGTAGCAATTAGTAAATAAAGCTTGAGCTTGTCAAGCGATTTCATGATCTATTCACATATACATCTATGTTTAATAAAGTTGTAGATATGGGATCTCTATAAAGAGTCACTCAAATTAACAACTGGAGATCAATGGACATAATAGATAAGTATATGAAAGAACAGAATATCCGAAAAGCATTTTCAGGAAGCCAATGGTCATTGATTCAACAGATTTCATTGTTGTGATCACCAAACCCTGCAAATTGGGCAATTTCTGTCTAAGTGCTATATGTTTTGGCATTTGCAGATTTCGGTGAGCGGAATTGCAGATTTGGATATCTCTTACCAACTAATACCGCATGCCAAGAAATGCCAAGCCCTGACACTCGCAGTAAATTCAAGAAGACTGCTCAAATTATGCTGTTGCGAATGGTTTAATATATCTCAGGAGAATTTAGGATCTCATAGTATTGCCTCTACATAACAAAGAAATATGCAAATACTCCAAAACGAGATATGTGTTAAGTTCTCTTTTCTATCCATTTAGGTCACCGATATTGCACCCCACTTCTTTCTCTATTCGTTTGCTCTATTTCTGCTCATTATCTCCTCATGAGATGAGGACATCATGAGGGAAAGATAAGCGAAGTGCGAGGGATTGCAATGGCTTAGCTTCATAGAATCGTTAGTACTTTCTAACACGTTCTCCATTGTTGATTTAGAGATAACTCATTGATTATGAGAATGTAAGCACCGGATGAAATGTCTTTCTTTTGTTACAGAGAAAGATAAACTACTCCTTCTAATATCATGTAGTTGAGTGGTGTTTGGTGAAA
>JAJBBD010000276.1 GCA_020532355.1 Candidatus Cloacimonadota bacterium
AGTTAGGGTTTGCTTTTCCATGATTAGCTCCTGTGTATTGATTGAGCCATAATCATACATGTAACATATTTGTCAAGAACTATTTAGATAAACTTATTGTCCATTTTAACGTGCAACGGTCTTATAGATCTTTGGATTGAGAGGGAACTCCCTACATTAGATCAACTTGAGTCCTGACTAAGATAGACAGAGTTTTTTCAAAACTGTTAACTGGACCCCCGATCCGGAGTTGGCTTGGATAATATCTCGGAACCTGATTGTTTCGACCATTTAAAGCCTATTCTCATGTATCGATCGAAAAAATGAGCAATTACTCGATGTTGATTTCAATAAATGCTTTGACATAATCTGATACCATTTATTAGTGTGATTTTCAGTGTTTGGCATTAGCTGATGGATTTACAATGTATGGACAGAAGCTATCGCTTATGCCATGTTGGACACGCATATAAAGGAGTTTAATGTGAATGACAGATGGCTTTCCGTCGTGGAAATCAGCGAGTATTTGGGCATTACGAAAGACTCTGTGTATAAATGGGTTAAAGAAAAAGGTATGCCTGCACATAGGCTGGGCAAGCTCTGGAAATTCAAAACAGATGAGGTAGATATCTGGATGCGGAAAGGTGGTGCGAACGAGGTAGTGAGTGATTCAAAATCAAAGCACAAATCCTGAGCAATTCGGTTTGCGGCTCAATTCTGCCGGATCTCATACATCCAGGACAATAATGCTTCCCGAATTGGGTATGCTGCTAAGTGCAGTGAATGCACCTGAAGCCTCTTTCAAAGACTACGCATCTGCAATATTAAATGACAACTGTCTTCATAAGCGTTCTGCAAGCAACAGAGAGCGCACGCTTGACAATCTACGCATTCTTTACGGGCTTGATGATGAAATTACGATTTTCCGTATCCTCAAAATACTCTGGATTAAAGACCCAGAATCGCTTCCACAAAATGCGTTCTTGTGTGCTACTACCCGTGACCAACTACTTAGGGAGCTTACTCCCTGGGTGCTTGCCAAGTCGGAAGGAACAGTGATTGATAGATTGGAATTGGAAAAACAAATCGCCAAGCTACATCCTGATAGATTTAGCCCAGTGACGCTTACTTCCACCAGTCAAAACATCAATGCAACATGGACCCAAGCTGGCTTTTTAACCGGTAGAAGCAGGAAAGTTAGGATTAAAGCCCAGCCCAGCCCAACATCGGTTACTTATGCACTTTTACTTGGTTTCCTTTGCGGAGCACAGGGAATGCGGCTGTTTGAAAGCGAATTTGTGTCTTATCTGGATAGCCCCAAAGAAACCTTGATTAATTTAGCAGAGATTGCATCTCGCATGGGCTTGCTCCGCTTGAAGCGCATTGGTGACGTTGTTGAAGTTGATTTTGATGCTATCCTAATAGCAGCAGTACCGGAGAAGATCAATGTCTAAAATAGATTCACTACTCCAAAACTATCATAAGCATGTGAGGATACCTTGGCGATCTGATGCAGCATCGATGCAAAGGGTTTGGTTTTGTGTATATGACCCAAAGGACGAAAAAAACCTCAGAGCCAAGCTGGAGGAATTTGAGCTGGCAACTATCCAAAGCTCAAAGAAATGGCTGCAATATGATCTTTCTGACAGCTTTGCCCAGTGGCTTTCCTCTCACCCCTATGCCGAACAATACTTTAAGAATCCCAAATTACTCAAGACAGTTTTACCAACCTATAAGGCGTATTTAGTAAGCCAGATCGAGGCTTATGTCATCAGCAATGGTGCCGATGCAGATACCGCCTTTGCTATCTATGGCGTAGGGTCACTATTTGGTTTCTTGAAAGTGAAGGAACTTATAGAGAGCATCGCTCCTTTAGTAAAGGGACGTTTGGTAGTATTCTTCCCCGGAACTTACGAAAATAATAATTACCGTCTGCTGGACGGATATGACGGCTGGAGCTATCTGGCTATACCAATAACTTCGGATAACGAATCTTAAGGGGTAAAAAGATGCTGAATAGAGATATATACCTTAAAGACCCTACTTCAGTCAAGTTAGTCAACGAAGGCGTGGCAAACGTCAATGATGAACGAACAGACCAAGCTCTGGAAGTACTCCGCTATGAATTGGAGACTTTCGTATGTGATGGGCAGTATGAAAAGGGCTTGAACCATATTCTGGAAACCTATCTGAAAAACATCAATCAAGCCCAGCAACCCTCTGTTTGGATCAGTGGCTTTTATGGCTCAGGAAAATCTCACCTGGCTAAGATGCTCCGTGCGCTATGGTTGGATACGGTTTTCTCAGATGGAGCAACTGCCAGGGGCATCGCAAATCTACCCCAAAGCACCAGAGACCTTCTAAAAGAGCTAAGTATACAGGCAAAACGTCATGGCGGTTTACATGCAGCATCGGGAACACTCGGATCTGGTAGCAGCAATGTGCGGCTAGCACTACTGGGTGTTGTATTCACGTCCCTGGGCTTACCTGAGCAGTACCAAAAAGCCAAGTTTGTATTGTGGTTAAAACAAGAGCATATTTTTGAGCAAACCAGGGATTATGTTGTTTCTGCTGGTGCAAACTGGGATTTTGAACTTGATAACTTCTATATCGCCGAATGCTTACACGATGCTTTAATGAAGGTAAAGCCTAATGTCTTTCTGTCTCATGAAGTATGCATGGATACCCTGCTTAATCTATATCCCAGCACTGATGACATATCGATAGATGAAATGCTCAAAGCCCTACGCAGCGCTTTGTCAATAGACAGCAAGATCCCCCTCACAGCCATCATCCTTGATGAAATGCAGCAATACATCGGCGACAGCAGTGAGCGTTCGCTGGATGTGCAAGAGACCATCGAAGCCTGCACAAAAAACATCGGTGGAAAGCTGATCATCGTAGCCACAGGACAGACAGCCATTTCTGGCACTGCAAATCTGAAGAAACTGGAGGGGCGCTTTACCATCCCTATCCAGCTTTCTGATAACGATGTGGATACTGTGATCCGCAAGGTATTTCTTGCCAAGAATCCTGCTGCCTTGCCAGCCTTGGACAATGTCTATAAATCCAATATCGGAGAGCTGTCTCGACACCTGAGCGGAACCGCAGTGGCACATAAAAAAGAAGATGATTCATTCTTTACCCAGGATTATCCCATCCTGCCAGTAAGACGTAGATTTTGGGAAGAAGCGCTTAGGGTTTTGGACATGACTGGCACAGACAGCCAGCTCCGCAATCAACTGAGCACAATCCATAAAGCTATCAAAACAAATGTGGATATGCCTATAGGAAATGTAATACCCGCTGATTATCTGTATTTCGATTCGGCTATCAAACTCCTGCAAGCCCGCCTCCTGCCAAGTAAGGTATATGATCAAACCATGCTCTGGATAGCCAGTGAAAATGAGGATGAGCGACTGCTTGCCAAGGCATGTGGTTTGATATTCCTTATCAATAAGATCAATGCGCATAACCCTGATCTTGGCATCCGAGCCGTAACCACCACACTGGCAGACCTGATGCTGGAGGATATAACTATAGATAGTAGTGCTTTACGCAGCAAACTGCCCAAACTACTGGATACCTGCTCCTTATTGATGAAAGTAAAGGATGAATACCGCATTCAGACCGAGGAAAGCGTCGCATGGGATGGCGAGATTCAAACTCAGAAGTTAGCTCTATCCAGTTCATCTCAATTGATTGATTCAGAACGGGAAGAACGGATTAAGCAGCACTATGCTTCCGCAACCAGGGGCTTAAGTGTTTTGCATGGAAAATCAAAAGTACCACGCGAAGCCTTGCTAAGTTACGCTGGCAGCAGTCCAATAGATCACAAAGAAAAGCTCTACATCTGGTTAAGAAATGGCTGGAGCGTAGAGGAAAACTCTGCCAGAGTAGATGCGAAACAACTGGGCAATGACTCTCCCCTAATCACTGTTTATCTGCCAAAAAAGAACTCTGATGCCATCAGAGCAAGCCTGATAGAACTGAAAGCAGCAGAAAACACCTTGCGGGTAAAGGGGAACCCCAATACTCCTGAGGGTATTGAAGCCCGATCAGCCATAGAAACTATAAAAAACACAGCAGAGCTTAAGCTCGATGAGCTCTTCCAAGAGTTATTTTCGGAAGCGAAAGTGATCCAAGCCGGAGGCAACGAGATCAGTGAGGCAAATCTAAAGGCAAGCCTGGAAAGCTCTCTTAGTAGCTCCCTATTGCGGCTGTATCCAAAATTCAGCGAAGCCGACGATAGCAGATGGAGCAAGGTTTATGAAAAAGCCATGCATGGAGCACCGGATGCCCTAAGCTCCATTGATTATAGCGGTGAGCCGGCAAACAATCCCATTTGCAAAGCTATTTTAAGCTATATCGGCAATGGTAAGAAGGGTGACGATATCCGCAAGCATTTTGACAAATCTCCCTATGGCTGGCCGAGAGATGCCATCGATGGTGCAATAGCAGTTCTGATCGTGGCAGGCATCATCAAAGCCTTAGATGAGCGGAACCAGATCATTGAAATTGCCAAATTGGAACGTAAAGCCATTGGCAAGATTACCTTAAAAAGTGAGACCGTAGTGATCAGCAATGCCCAGCGCATCAGCATCCGCAGGTTGTATCAAAAGCTTGGGTTATCCTGCCCATCAGGAGATGAATATAACTCTTCTGGCGACTTTATCCTTAAACTCAGCTCCATAATGGACCAAGCCGGGGGCGATGCTCCGCTTCCAAACAGACCAAACTCTGATAAAATTGAAGAAATCAGGCTCTGCAGCGGCAATGAAAGACTGATGGCTATCTACAATGCCTGTGAAGAGCTAAGCGCTTTGATAGACACCGCCAAGACAACTGCGGATCAAATTGCTAAGCGGCATCCTCATTGGAGGCTAATCGAGCAACTGCTGGCTCTGTCTGAGGGCTTGCCTGATCTTGAGATCATCCAAAGTCAGATTCAGCATATCAAAGACCAGAGGCTGCTACTCGCAGACCCAGATCCTGTGGTGCCCATCGTATCTGCGCTTAGCCAAAACTTTCGGGAAGAGTTAAATCGCCTGAAGCAAGAATACGATTTAGCTTTTAAACAAGGGAAAGCCAGCCTTGGATCAAGCGGCAACTGGCAAACCTTGGAACCGGAACAGCAGGAAGCAATCCTCAAAGCAAATCAGCTTGATGCTAGTTCAGTGCTAATCTTTGACCTATCCGACACAAACGCTATTCTTAAAACTCTATCAAAGAATTCACTAAGCTCCATCAAGGATAGGATTGCAGCCTTACCTGGCAGATTTAATAAAGCCCTGGAAGAGGCAGCCAAACTCATGGAACCACAAAGCCAGGTAATAAAATTGCCATCCCACACCTTGAGAACTGCCGACGATGTCGATGCTTGGCTACAAGAAATGGGTGCTTTACTCAAAGAAGCCATTGCCAACGGACCTATAATCCTGCAATGAGGTATGCATAATGCTCCCCCTCGATAAATCTCTTCGTAACAAACTGGAAAGGGCGATAAAAGAAGCCCGGGAAATTGCCGAAACAGGTGCTAAAGCAGCTCTTGAACAACTAGGTGTGGGAGATGCCAATCCCCCCGGCTTCCTTGGTGAGCCAGAAAAAGCTCTGCGGCGCAGACTACGTGTTCATGGACGCCAGCTTGGAGATGCCAGGTATCAGGACTCCAGGCAGGCTATAGATATACTCACTGAGGAGATCGCTTACGAACACTGGCATCGCATGCTCTTTGCCAGGTTTTTGGCAGAGAATAATCTGCTAATGGATGATGATCCCAATAACCCTGTGTCACTGAGTTTGGATGATTGCGAAGCCCTGGCTCCTGAAGAAGGTGCAACAAGCGCTTGGGAACTGGCAGCCAGATACGCATCCAGGATGCTGCCCCAGATATTTAGAACCGATTCTCCGGTCTTTCAGCTAAATCTTCCCCCGGAACATCAGCATGGTTTGGAGAAGCTTCTAAGCGAGCTTCCACCTGAAACCTTTACCGCTTCCGATGCCTTGGGTTGGGTA
>JAJBBD010000277.1 GCA_020532355.1 Candidatus Cloacimonadota bacterium
ATTTCCTGATACCATCTGTCTCTTGCTTTCAAGATAGAAAAACAAGCTCAGGTTGTCATTGTAATCATAGACATCATATCCTGTGCCCACTATGCGCTCAAAAATGGACGTATTCGAAGTCAAGCAATCAAAGTCGAACAAGATCACCATCTGGGCTGAATATGCGCACAATCGCTCTATTAGGGCGCAATGCCAATTGCTAAATTTGGAGTTTTGAAAATTTCTCAATTTACAAACCTGCTTAAAATAGCAAACACTTTAAGAGACCCCTGACATCCTCAACTAAATGCGTTAATGCATTTATCTCAGGTTGAGTATATGGAGGAAGAAGAGTAGCAGACTCGGAATCCAGTTTTGAGTGAACGATAGCACATCTAACTATATATATAGCATGGGCACGTACGTCATCAGGAACAATATCATGTGGCAATAGTTGCGTCGTTTTGCTATTAATATCTGCGTAGCTGTTTTTCCAGTAATCCCGGTCAACAAGGTTTTCAAGATCTCCTTTTGTAAAACTCCTGAATGAATATCCTGACTTCCCTACTACGAGTTTTAGTAGATTAAGTTCGTTCTTTGTGTCCTTACTGAAAAAGTGAAGAATCTCTCTTACGTCAGAATTAGAGATTTTTTCTTTTAGAAAAGGTGCAAAAAGCACCTCAAATGCTCTGTAAAACAGGAAAAAAGCTATTTCAGGATTATCAGCAATCTCAAGAGCCCCACTATATGCCCTGATAGCTTCCGACGGTACATTTGTTTTAGGAATGAGCAATTTGAAATCTGGTGACGACTCCCATGCTAGCGAGAAGTTGTTCGTGCGATAGGGGAATAGCCCATACTCGACAAGGCCATCACATATATATTCACTATCATCAAAGTATACAACAAAAGACCCAAAGCAGTTTAGCAACTCTGTCCACTCTAAAGATCCTTCATATCCTTCAATAAGTTGGAGCTTTGTCATCACGTAGAGAATTTCTTTATACTTGGATAAATCGATTTCTGATTCAGTTCTTCCCCCAGCGATATATATGTATGGTTGTTTAGTACAATCGCCAACTTCTAACTCGTGTATACCCACATCAATAGACTTGTTTTTAACTCTGAGTTGCTTAAAGAAAATTCTGTCTTTTTTATTCCTTACACCAAAAAAAAAGTTGTGATTTGCATCGTATTTATATTTGCGGCAATATGCTTCGAACTTTTCAATAGCCTTTGCATCGCTT
Organism: Candidatus Cloacimonadota bacterium; assembly: GCA_020532355.1. Taxonomy (NCBI): domain Bacteria; kingdom Pseudomonadati; phylum Candidatus Cloacimonadota; species Candidatus Cloacimonadota bacterium. Next base: position 1,227 of record JAJBBD010000277.1, read on the forward strand.
TTCTCGGCTGGAAAAAAAACTGATTTGATATCTAACGAGTAAGACGCAGCAGTTGTAAACAAAGTTCCGTCGCAATCAATCTGATCTGTGCTAATCCCGACAATGGAGGCAATCACAGATTTTATATCTTCTATTAAAGCCACCTTAAATGCCTCCAGCCTTAAGCTTGAATCCAACAAGTACTAAAATCAGTTAATCCTTCAGATCTGAAGTACTCTTTGAAACCATCAAATACAAGTTTTCTGGTTTGTTCTCCAATGTTATCCTTTCTGGAAAAGCCAGATTGTATCTTATCATGCCTTACAATCTCTAGAGGATCTTCCTTGGAACTACTCAGTAGCTCAATGAGTTTTTCTTTTGCTGTTTCTAGGGCTGTAGGTTTGTACTCCAAACACCATCCATAAGCAGCTGCAATACCCAAGTGAAATGAATCTCTGGCTAGTATGGACACTCCTGATGGAACTTTAGAGCCATCCTCAGCGATTTTCTTTTCGGCGTATCTATTGCATAAAGCCTTATCAAATTTCAACAAAAATCCGATGTAATCAATATATTGAGTTGTTAGATCTTTTTTTGTATTGGACTGCTCTAAAGAGTCACCATAGTTGGCAAGGACGTCAATTTGGTTTAACTCGGCTATAACTTCGTTCCTCACGTCAATATTGGGGGATTTTTGCACAAATGCCTGGAATGATTGTGCGATTACTGCAAAACTGTAATGACCATATCTTGATCTTCTAGTTGCATCTTTTTGTCTAATAATCTTGATTTTATCGCCGTATGTGCTTTCCAAACTTATACATAACGGCCTGCTAACAACCTCTAATTGGTGCTTAAGACTCATTGGCTTCTGCCCTGCGTTAAGAAGAATCATTCTATATGTCAAAGCAGCTAGCGATATGTCAGGCCAAATCTCGACCCGCAATATGAGATTTCCAAACGATGCTAATTCATCATCTTGCAGATTATCCCTTACTTGCTTAATAGCATTGGTTCTCTGAAGACCATCTATAATAAACACGTTCTCAGAATCAATATTCCCGATTAACTGAATAAACTGTTCAGCAAAAACAGCATCAGTACCAGCCTCAGACAACATCTCGTTCATTTTTAGACCCAGTACCAAGGGAGGGATTATACATCCCCTTTTTAAGTCTTCCCTAAGTCTGTCGTATGGTTTAAACCCTTTAATAACTTGTCTTTGGATATCTAAATTAGATTCAGCACCATCAACTAACTCCATATATTCATTTACAGTCATTTCAACTAGAATGCTTTGTGCATTAATTCTTCTGTCAGTGAGTCTACTAATTACTTTCATCTCTTCTCCTTTATTGAGTTCTGGTAATAGCCTGATCGTAGTACATCAGCAGTTTGGGATCTTCTTCCAGCAGCTTGTTTGGAATGCGTTTTGCCACCAGGATGATGGTCTCATAATCCCGGTTTTGCCAGCAGTATTTGAATCCCGCTCGC
>JAJBBD010000278.1 GCA_020532355.1 Candidatus Cloacimonadota bacterium
AAAAAGTATTGCCATCATGGCCACCCACATTCCGAAATGGAGAATACTGCCTGTATGCGAAATACAGCTTTGCCAAAAACGGCGCATTATCTTCCACACGAGATAAAGGAATGAGGCAGCACCGACGATCCCCATCTCCACAATCAGATTTAGATATACATTGTGAGTATGCTGTGCGAATAAGGTTTGCAGCGGTATCACACTTGGATACCAGGTAGACCATACGCTGAAACCTATCCCCGTAAGGGGGTGTTTAAATATCAGAATCAATGAGTTGTACCATGCTAACGCCCTGATGATAAGCGAAACATCCATATTAAAACCCAGTTCGATCCTACTTTCCATTGAGGAGGGAATAATCAACGGCAACAGTAGCATAAAGCCAATTCCCACATAGCGCATCGTCTTTAGTCTCAGCATTAGCAGAAAGACTCCAAATGCCACTGCTAGTATCACAATCCTAGTATAAGTATATAACATACCAAAAAGAATCAACAATGCTGCCATTGCATTAATCAGCTTTTTCGTCAAGTTCGTATGATATAAAACCAGACTCACTGCAAAAAAGAACGAAACTATATAAAATCCATTAATGGTCATGGCGGTAAACCAAAAAGATCCCAAGCGTTCCAAGGGATTTTGAATGGCAATGATAATCCCGTATAGCCCTACTACTGCAGCTACATATACTATACTCTGCATCCAAACGTACATTGAATTCAGTTCCAGGCGGAGATTAGCAAAGATTATCAGGATTATTAACGGAGTAATGACAGTACTAAAAAAATAGGTATAGCCCATTGAAGTATTTATCTTTATGGCGCTCAGGATGCCAAATGCCAGCAGCAGTGTTCCCGCCATTGGGTAAGGAATTGCAAGCTTCAGTTCATTTCGACGCAGGAATTCAATGAATCCCATCATTAACAGAAATCCCAATACCAGATAAAAGGTAAGCTCCATAGGCTTAAAGAATACAATCGCGATCAGAGGCAGACTGCTATGAATACCTATGCCAAACAGCAATGCATAGGCTACCCAAGCTACTATAATAAGCATCGCATAAATCAGATAACGTCCCGATATTTGTTGTGTTAAAGTTCCACACCAGATGCATCCGGCAATGATGATGGCAATAAGAATAGTTTGTAGCAGAGGCTTCAAGATTCCAATTAGCCTTGGCAATCCTGCCGAGTCTGTGCTCATATCCCGTTTCCCGTTATCTTTATCCTGTGTTTGTTTTTAACTATCGCTTCTTTTAGTAGGGCAATCACCACTGCTGCAAAGAATGCCAAAACGGTTGCAACGGCGCAGATCAAAGCTCTTTTAGGTTTATCTCTTCGTCCTGCCAAGCGAGGTTGATCAAGTATTTCCAGCGTGGGCATATCCTTCAGTTCTGTCAGTCGAGCAGCTTCATATTGCGGATACAAGAATTCATATATCGTCTTGTATACTTCCATATTCATCTTGATCTGGGCATACTGGGAAGAGATTGCGGGAATGCGGTCTATATCCAGCAAATATTCCGGTTTGGGAGCATTCCCACTGTTTTCCAGAGCTTTTATCTGAGTATCCAAGCCCTTCTTTTTCAGATCTAAGTCTATTAGTATTGGGCTATTAGCGCTATATTTAGACCTTGCCAGCTCCAGTTCGATATCCAGCTTCATTTTCTCTGCTATTAACACACCATAGGATTCAATCATAGACTTGGCCTGCGCTTCTAAGTCGACGGCTTTATTCTTTTCCTGAAATGTCTGGTTCACCACAATCAACGAATCCAGAATCATCCGCGTTTCTTTCACTCGTTCTTCCAAGAACTCCCGATTCAACTTACCCTGTGTAACCTTCTGCGTACGGTTGTATTCATCCAGACGCTTCAGATAGTAGTTTACTATATCCAGCGAAAGCTGTTTGCTTTTAGATTGGACAATGATGGTTATCAAACCGGTGTTTTTGTTAACCGAGAATTTAACCATATTGGATCTAAGCTTTTTTAAGGCATCATCCATATTACGTAGGGAATCAGGATTATCAAGCTTAAAATAATCTATCAGCTTATATTTGCGGATCACTTCCTCAGAAATTGTCCGGCTTAACATCACTGTAATAAAGTTCTCCGCCTTTTCCCCGCTGTCGGTTCCCAACAGGTCGGCTGGTAAACCAGAAAATCCTGGAATATCAAAGGGTATATCTGTTACATCATCTCCCACCGCAAAGAAACTGGTTTGCGAAGACCAAATCTCAGGTGTTAGAAGGCTATATGCAACCGCCCCAATCGCCACCACCAGCACGATCCCGATTATTAGTTTCCGATTCACCAAAATTATCCGCAGTAGATCAAAGAGGTCAAAGCTTGTTTGATTCATTTATCTCTTCCTTCATTATTATGTCCCGTCATTGTTTTTTACAGCTCTATCCTCATCCATGGATTCAACACATCAGGCACTTTGATGCTGCCATCTTCCTGCTGATAGGTTTCCAGCAGCGCGATCATCAGCCGCGGAGTTGCCAGTCCTGAGCCGTTAAGAGTATGCACATGGCGAATCTGGCCAGTGGCATCCTTATATCGGATATTAGCTCTTCTGGCCTGAAATTCTCCAAAACTACTAACCGAACTCACTTCCAGATACTTCTCTGAACCGGGAGCCCATACTTCCAGATCATAAGTGCGTTGCGAAGCAAAGGACAGATCGCCGGTACACAGATCCACTACCCGGTAATGCAACCCAAAGGCTTGTAATATCGCTTCGGCATTAGCCAGCATTTCATCCAGTGCAGTGGCAGATGTTTCCGGCTCTACAAAGCGCACCATCTCCACTTTATTAAATTGGTGCAGCCTTTGCAGCCCTTTCGTATCTTTGCCATAGGATCCTGCTTCTCTTCTAAAACAGGGCGTATAGGCCACAAACTTTTTTGGTAAGTCCTTGTAGTGTAGCACTTCATCAGTATAGATATTGGTAACAGGTACTTCCGCTGTAGGAATAAGGAACAGATCATCCTCATCAATGTGATACATATCGAATTCCAGCTTCGGCAATTGTCCGGTTCCAGTCATTGTTTTGCGGTTCACCGCCAACGGCACCATCAGTTCTACATAACCGTGTTTTTGCAGGTGATATTCCAGCATAAAGTTTATTAGTGCGCGTTCAAGCCTAGCCCCTTGCCCCGTATAGATTGGAAAGCCGCTGCCACTTAACTTGGCACCACGTGGAAAATCCAATAGTTTATTTATATTAGCAATTTCCAGATGGTCTTTTAAACGAAAGGCAAATTCTGGTTTCTCGCCATGATACTTCAGCACTTCATTAGCACTTTCATCACGTCCCACAGGTACTTCTGGCTGCGGTATATTGGGTATTCTCAAAAGCAACTTTTGCAGACTTTCAGATGCTTCACTAAGTTGCGCACTCAGTTCTTTTATGTGTTCAGCCACGCTGGCCATTTCTTCCAGCTCTTTGGAAGCATCATCTTTGGCCTTTTTCTTTTGGGCTATGCTTCGGGAAACCGCGTTCTGATGGGCCTTCAGGGTGTCAAAATCGAATTGCAGCTTGCGTCGCTGTTCATCCAACGCCACAATCGCATCCACATCCGCCTTTTCATTCTTGTTGCGGATGGCGTTCCTCACCAGTTCCACATTGCTACGTATAAACCTGATGTCTATCATGTACTCACCTTATTGTATCTATTTCTGGAGTCGAAAACTAACTCGAAACCTGTAACTAACAAGCCGTAAGTCGGACATCTTCTCCTTTTACATATCATTTTTTAATCTAGTTATATTTTATTTATTCCTCACCGCATACGCTCAATTCGGTCAAGACGTCTCAGGTCTGCAGGTCACACTTTTTTTATCCTGCATTCTTCATTTCCACTGCTGATTTATACATTGAAAGGATATTATCCTCTTTTTGTAAAGCTCTGCCTATAAGTTCGCCATTGATATCAGGGCAGATACTTTCCTGGTAAAAGCGCTGTCATCATTATTGGCAGATACATCCTGCGTACAAGCATTGAGGGGAGTGCTTTCCGCCAATTGTATAGCTTCGCCTAAAAAGGAGTAAGTAGCTGCAGCAATGGCTATTGCGTGCCCGAGTTCCATCTCACGTTGAGCTAATCCCGCTATGGATATAAAGCTCCTGGTTTCTGCTAAGTCTTTATTCATCTTCCAGTTACCTGCGATAATGATCTTACGCATCTGAACACCTCACAGAATTTTTACTAGTTTTATACTAATACTTTGAGCGGGGGTATTCGGTCAAGATATTTTTGAACAAAACATAGGGATGTTTTTCGAGACTGTTCAAAACTCTGTACGTCATTAAGCTGCTTTCCAATTGTTCTTAGAGAAAACTAGGTCGAGATGGTTCCATGTGAGCTTTTCTTGACAAATTTGGCAGAGCTTTGGACATTGTTTGATGACATCGCTACTGACGTACTCTGCAGCGGGTTTGAGAAGAATATATAAAAAGTATTTACATAGAACCACAAGCAAGTTAATTTAGCAAATATAACTGCTTTGGTTGCTAGTATCTGCAAATCGGGCACTATTTTATCCAAGTGGTTGCCAACTTGATCAGCCATAGATCAAGACGAAAATACCT
>JAJBBD010000279.1 GCA_020532355.1 Candidatus Cloacimonadota bacterium
AACATCATTGGTAGGACTTAGTTCATCCGCAAAATACTTGCCAAAGCGGGGCTGAAGATTAATGAAACATGAGCATATTTAAGACCAGACAAGGTGAGTTTCTATGGCACCCCTTTTGCCTAATAGTTTTTGATAATAACTACTACATAATCCAGATTAATGTTTCGCTTGTTCTATCGTATTCGGATTGAGGTAGTTATATCTTTTTACTTATTTGCAGTGCTTCCAGATTTGCTTTCGAAACCGAAGTATCTGTCCAAATGAAGCTGCCTTTCTGGCAAGGAAAGTCCGCACATTCAGCACAAGTGGCATAGCCTTTACTGATGGCGCAGATGCGAATTTTACACACAAAGCAAAAGCCCAAATGTTTGCCATCGTTAAGGCATCCCTCGCAGGCGAGATCTTCTATTGGCACTACTTTATCAAATCTCTTTTTGTAGGCATCCTGTATATTTTGGAATAAGACTGGGTTCTTGGTTTTAGTAGCTTTATAGGCTGCACAATTTTGGCAGTCGTTGCCGCAGGGGGCAATTAGTTTTGGCATTTTCACTCCAATTGTTTTCATGTATCGGAAAAGCAAAAAAGTCCTTCCAATTGTTTAGAATTAAATCTGGAGTTATGGAAAGGACTTAATATATGCTGGAAACTAGTTTCCTTTGTTAAAATCCCGGTTTTCTTCGCGGTTGTTTACTTCCCAAAGTTTACTGGCACTATCTACAAGGATCAGGAACTCAGCTCTATATCCTTCTGTATCTTTTCCAATACTGGCGCTTGCCAGGTCTTTCACCATCTGCCAAGTTAGAGACTCTTTGTATTCTGAATTCTGTAACATCATGCCGTAGCCAATAACCGCAGAGGAGAATTTAAACGATTCAGACGCATTTTCCAATGGGATAATTTCGTTTTTTACTGGTAAGTCAAATGGGATGCTTACATCGCCATCGGGGAGCTTGTAACGCAACTTAATGGTCATAATTTCCGGAGATCTTTGAGCTTCGGAGCTTATCTTAACATCCTGATATTTTAGCTCATCAAGTTCCGGAATGGTCTCATTTGAATTCATAGGGATGATTTCGTAGACCGCTGTTACATTATGCCCCGCGCCCAGTTCACCAGCGTCTTTCGTATCGTCTTTAAAATCTTCTTTATTTAGCAATCTGTTTTCATAGCCGATCAAGCGATAAGCTTTTACATGCGCTGGATTGAATTCTATCTGCAATTTCACGTCCTTGGCGATAGTATACAGTGTGCTTACCATTTCGTTGACCAAAAACTTCTTTGCTTCTTTGATGTCGTCTATATAGGCGTAATTTCCATTTCCTTTATCTGCAAGCAGTTCCAGAGTGTTATCTTTGTAATTTCCCATACCATAGCCCAGAACTGTCAGGAAAACGCCTTCATTACGGTTTGATTCGATCAAATCCGATAAGTGTGCCCGAGAAGATGCTCCCACGTTAAAATCACCGTCTGTGCACAGGATTATACGGTTGTTACCGTTTGGAATCAAATTCTCTTTAGCTATCTTGTAAGCAAGCTGTATACCTGCTCCACCAGCGGTAGAACCACCGGCGTGAAGTGTATCCAAAGCGTCGAATATTGCTTTTTTGTTGTTTCCGGATGTAGAGGGCAAAACTTCTCCGGCAGCTCCGGCATATACCACTATCGCTACCTTGTCGTTACCACGCAGGTTATTGACCAATAACTTCATGGATTTCTTCAATAGAGGTAGCTTATTAGGCGAATCCATCGAACCGGAAACGTCCAACAAGAAAACTAAGTTGCTGGGGGGTGCTTTACCAAGATCAAGCTTCTTGCCCTGAAGGCCAATATGCACCAGATTACGCTTTTGATTCCAAGGGCAAACGCTCATTTCGGAATAAACGGTAAAGGGATGATTGTTCTCTGGCATTGGATAGTCGTAAGCAAAATAGTTTACCAATTCTTCTATCCTCACACTGCTTGGCTCCGGTAGATATCCTTGCCTGATGATACGACGGATGTTGCTGTAATTAGCCGTATCCACATCGATGGAGAAAGTGGATAGAGGTTCTGATAGAGGACTATGGAATATGTTGGGTTCAATTGCTTCATATTGTTCTGTGTTGAAATTTTGCGCTTGTAAATGGATCGTGGGGATTACACGATTCGCATATGAATTCATATCAGATACTGCGGATTCACTCAAACTGCTAGTATTAATCGATTTGGAAGATCCTGCCATATCGCGTTGTATTTCTACAGGCTGCGTGTAAATTCCTCCTGGCTGCATTATGGGGAAAAGAGATGCTGTTTGATGCTCGCATATATGTACATTTTCAGCAGTATATTTCATAAAACCTATCAGTGAGCAAGTTACAGTATAGGTGGAATCAGCAGGTATGTTGATAATCGTCGCCATACCTTTTTCATTGGTTTGAGCACCTGTGATTCTCGCACCATCTTTCAAGATACTCACATTTACAAATTGTAAGGGATTTCCATGAGAATCTCGCACTCGAAGGGCAAGCCTTCCAATCCCACTCTTATTAAGAGTATCAGATTGTGCAGTGCCATAAGGTATTGCTGTGAGGACGGGATTCAGTTTCACAGTTTTTCCGGCTTCTACGAGAATATCCTCAGAAGTATAAGGTTCATAAAAAGCAGCCGATATCTGGATTTTGTATCTCCCGGGTTTAAGATTCTGTAGGCTAAAACTGCCATTCTTGTCCGACACAGTGCTCGAAAATTCTCGTTCATCAAAAATGCATTTTACCTCCAGACCACTCAATCGGCTATTGTCTGGGTTAATAATAGTGCTACTTACATTACGCCGTACCTTTGCCCAGTATATTGCATTACTATCGTTAGTATCGGTAATGGTGCCACTTATACTACCGGTTGGTGGTCTTTTTGCCGCAGCTACTACCAGTATCAGCAGTATCATTAAAATAATCAGGTGCGTTGCTTTCATGATTCCTCCTTAAGATATGCGAATACAACTAAACAAACAGTTTGCAAAATAAAGTCAAGCAAAATCTGTGCAATGCAAAAATATGGATTTGTAACAAGATAAGAAAACTTTTTCTATTTTGGAGATAAGCGAACTGTGTTTGCCTTTCTATATGCCCCTGCATCGAGTGACTATGTCCCGTTGGAAAAAAGGGGAAGGAATCTCCCGTGAAATGAAGCTTTTTCCGTATGAAGACATCGCAATTATTCAAACCTCCTTTCCAACTATTTTCTTTCTGATTGGATTAAGCTATACTCAGGCAAAGATCAAGCTGTGATTCTCTTACCGCAACATGAGAATCTCCCGATAAAACACGTTTAATCATAGGTTCAAGCATTGGGGGGATGAATAGTAATATTGGACAGTATCTTACAATATGTCTTCTATGCTATACGGGAGGAAGGGTACATTATTATCGATGTTATGTCTAAATTCTTCTAAATAGGCGGGAGCTGCAGCTTTTATCTCATCGTGAAAGATACCAAACATCACGATGCTTCTGTACATCAGAAAAAGCTCCAGAGCTTTTAAATCTGCCGTAGGAAGTGGAAAATTAGCTAGGTAAGAGTGTAGAAATGGGAGCACAAACAGCTCTCGCATATCCGGTAAAGCAGATTGATAATTGGAATGAAACTCTATGCGAGAGTATTCGCTATATATGGCATTGGCAATATCTTGCACAAAGTAATGGCGGCAACTTCGGTCAAAATCTATTAGGTGCAGAGCAGAACCACAGAAAAGTAAATTCTTGGGGTGCATATCGTTGTGGATAAAACCATAATTCGCCTTTGATCTTTCGTAGTGTTCTAGTTTGCTTTTAAGATCTTCAAAGCAAACTTTGATGCTGGGATATGGTAAGCAATCGTAGATTTTCTGCCATTCATCAAGCCAATTAAGCTCACCTACTACATTATAGTTTTGTGCTGCTACATGGCAGTTTGCTATTAACCTTGCCCACTCGGTATAGAAAGCCTTAAGTTCTTTTGGATGCAAATTTTCAATATTGTTTCCGGGTATCCAGCTCCAAGCATAGGCGAAATAGTCTGCATCGGTGCTTGTGATGGTCTCGATATATTTTTTATTCACGGATGGTAAAAATTCTTGGGAGAAGATACTATGCTTATGTAGATATCGGGCAAATCCGATCCGTTCCTCAAGCTGGAATAGCAGATTGGCAGAGTTTTGCACACCAATCTTGAGCGCAATGGTATTTGTTCTAAACACTTCTGCGCTTGAGTGATTGTGGCTTCGTTTATAGAACTTGGCAGGTTCATTTAGATTGAAGAGTTTAGCGGCTTTGGATACGATTTGTGGATCTATACGCTGCATATCAATTCCTTAAAATGGCGGAGAGTCAGGGATTCGAACCCTGGGTACCCGTAAGGATACAACGGTTTTCGAGACCGTCCCGTTCAACCGCTCCGGCAACTCTCCACGCATAAAATCAACGTTTTTTCTGGAAGAAATCTGTCAAGACGAAAGCACATTCTGCGGCTAAAACACCACGCGTTATTTGGGGATGATGATTAAAGCTTTTATCCCATAGGCAGTTGTAAATGGAGCCAACAGCACCGGCTTTGGGATCACTACAACCAAACACTATTCTTCCTACCCGGCAGAGAATTATCATGCCACTGCACATCAAGCACGGTTCTAGAGTAATATATAGAGTGCAATCTTGCAGAAACTTAAGCCCCATTTCTTGAGCCTTATCCAAAATTAGTTTCTCGGCATGGTGAAGGGGGTTGTGGTTTTGCTTTGTCCGATTGTGTTCACTTATAAGGATTTGAGAACCCTTTACCAGGCATGCTCCTACGGGTATTTCATCTTCCTGGGCAGCGAGTTTTGCCTGCTGCAGAGCTTCTTTCATGAAGTATTCGTCAATCATGGAGTAACAAAAATCCGTATGCGGGCTTTTTGTTCTTTTTCTTTAACCCAGGTTTCAAACCAGTTTTCAGGCAATTGTCTTGTATAAATGCCTTTTAATAAGCTTCTATCGATTTCGTTGCTGTTTGAAGGATAATATGCTTTGGGGATAAGAATTACAAATAGATCATCCAGCCTATCTACTTGTGGTTTTTGTTTTTGCAAATATCGTTGCATGGCATTTAGGTAGATGAGATCCAGCTCTTTTTTTGCGTATTTACTATCAATGCCAGCTTGACTGTAGCTTTCAAAGCGATCTCGTTCTGGATCGGGATTTAGAGATGGGTTTTCTTGTAGCCATTGCAGCGCCATTTGTTGAGCAAGCATTTGCTGACGAGAAGCTATTAAAATTGGTGTTATTTGGTGTTTAACTTCAGCTAAGGGATGTACTCGGTTCACTTGGTTTTCGCTAAGTCTAATAATTAGCCAATTACCGGTAATGTTCGAATATGTGGGTTCAAGTATATCGCCCTTTTTGTGGGTCATCAAATTGGAGACAACGTAATCTACAACTAACTTATCGGTATACCATAAGTCTTTAACGCTTAGGTTATTATGCTGGGCAAGTTTAAGCTCAAGCTCGGATGCGGCAACGCTCATACTTGTTTCTTGGGCTAAATTCATGGCACCTCTAGCTTGAGCGTAATAGGCGTTGACTGTTGAAGGTGAGATGATTGGAGGTATTTGAAGTGCTCTGTAACTAAGCATAGACTTGCTGCGTTGAAGCTTTTGATATATTGCAAAGCCACTACCAATAGGGATGGGGCGACTGAATGAGTTATCCTGAAGGCGTTCTAATATGGGTAATGTATCGGGATCTATGTTTTCAATTTTTACAAATCCTGGTTCGGATAAGCTTAGCCCCGGAATTTGCTCCTGTTTTTCATTGATAATTGTTTCAAAACTCTTTCCGGCAATTACTTGAGTATGAATTGTATCGGTAACCGCTTCGGTATATTGTTGATCAATTTCATTTGGTGAAACAGGTAAGCTGATGTACTCTATGCTATAAATTGGATCCATAACAAACTGTTCGAGATTTCTGTTGTAATAGGATTCAATTTCGGTATCGCTAATAACCGGTTCCATAGCCAAGGGATCAAATACGATCAGATCAAAATCTGCCTTACTTACGGCAATCTCGGTAATTTGTTTTGTGTTTCTACCATTGTTGAGTTGTTCGTCGATCAGCTTTTCTTTAAGTTTCTGAACCGGAACATAATACTCGTAATAATTACGCCGAACCGGACTCATATTAAAGGGGCTATCGTAACGCACGGATTGGTAGTATAATTCGTGGTTAAACTTGCCATTGATCATTAAGGAAGGACTGTTCTTTAAATAGGATGGGATAGAAACAAGCAAAGTATCAATTACTTCTTGCTCGGTTACAGATACTTGATACTTCTCAAAAGCGTCTTTCAAGATTACATGAGTAATAATGTTACGCCATGTCTCATTGAAAATCGCATTCTTTTCTTCGGCGTTGGGCATACGCCCATTGGTAACTTGAAAATTTGCAGTATGACCTTGGTATGAGCGGATAAAATCCGAATATGAAATGCGTTCGGAATTGATTATACCTGCTGCATCACCGCGCGGTCCAGAACAAGCAGAAAGAGCAAGAATTATTAATATGAATATTAGATAGTTTTTCATGATTCTCCCAAAATAACCTTTTGAAGCTCGGAAAGTATTGTCCAGGCAGCAATTGGACTGGTTGCCTCCAAATCTAATTCACGAAGTTTATCTAAAATATCTTCGTTTTTCTTCGCTTTATCGATCATTACTTCAAAGATTTCAATTTGAGGACTGCTATCTGCTAGTTTTTTACGTAAACTGGCAGTAAGTCCCTGAGCGCTAATTTCGTGTTCTTCTAAATTCTTTAAAATTTCATGAGCGCGGCGAATTACCTTGTTTGGGATTCCAGCTAATCTGGCAACTTGGATTCCATAACTCTGATCTGCTCCGCCTCGCTCTATTTTTCGAATGAAGATCATCTGTTCATTGTAAAGCTTAACTGCTACATTATAGTTTTTAATATCGGGGTAGATATTCTCTAATTCAGTTAGCTCGTGGTAATGAGTAGCAAATAGGGTAAGGGCTTTGATATGCTTTTGAATATGCTCAATAATAGCCCAAGCCAAACTAAGCCCATCAAAAGTGGATGTTCCTCTACCAATTTCATCTAGCAGGATAAGAGATTCAGTAGTGGCGGAATTGATGATATTTGCAGTCTCAATCATTTCTACCAAGAACGTACTTTGTCCTTGCGCGAGATTATCAGATGCTCCAACTCTGGTGAATACGCGGTCAAAAATGGGCAGTTTCATCTGTTTGGCAGGTACATAACTTCCCATTTGAGCCATAATTACTAAAAGGCCTACCTGCCTTAAATAGGTAGATTTGCCCGCCATGTTGGGTCCGGTTATCAGGGCAATACAAGTGTCAGGATAGTCTAAGCGCGTATCGTTGGGTATAAATTCTGCTACGCCCATCAATTTTTCGATGACCGGATGGCGACCGTCCTCTATCTGTAAATCTCTGTTTTGAGTAAATTCGGGGCATGAGTATCTGTTTTGCCATGCTAAAAAAGCTAAAGAGCTATAAACATCAATCTCTGCAATAACATCACTTAGTTGTTGTAAACGAGGCAAATGTGTTGCCAGTTCGCACCGAAGCTCTTTATAAAGTTCATATTCAAGGCTCTTAATCTTTTCTTCACTGGAAAGAACCTTAGCTTCAAATTCCTTGAGGCGAGGGGAAATATAACGTTGAGAATTAACTAATGTCTGTTTGGGGATGTAATAATCCGGAACCTTATCTTTATGGGTTGCAGTTACTTCAATATAATAACCAAAAACACGATTGTATCCCACTTTCAAGCTCGGTATACCGGTTTTCTTTTTCTCGTCATCCTCTAATCTGGCAATCCAACCTTTTCCATCATGCACCAAGTCCATCAATTCATCAAGATCTTGTTGATAAGACTTTTTGAATATGCCTCCTTCGGTTATGGTAGCAGGCGGTTTCTCATCGATGGCATTCTCTATTAAGGAATCGATATCCGAAAAAGTATCCAAGGTATCTGTCCAGATTTCAAATAAGGGCTGTTTAAACAACAAAAGTATATCCTTAAGGTTACGAGCACTTATAAGATAGCTTCGTAATGCCAACAATTCTCGGGGATTTATCCTCAGAGAACCCAAGCGGGAAACAATGCGAGAGATATCTCCAATTTCTTTTAAAGAGGTGCGAATATCTTTTAAGTAAGCTGTTTGCTGCAAAAAAGCCGTAATCATACCTTGGCGTTTTAGAATACCATCAATATCTATAAGCGGGTGCAATAGCCATTGCTGCAATAATCTGCTGCCCATTGGAGTTTGGCTTAAATCTATGATACTCAACAAACTGCCGTGGCGATTGCCGTAGCGGATACTACGAATGAGTTCCAGATTTCTCCGGCTGATCTCATCTAATTGCATGTATTGGGCAAGAGAGTAATATCGGAGGGTAGTGATATGTGTCAATGGTACTTGATAAAGGCTTTTAATATAGGCTATTGTGGCTCCCGCAGCCGTTGCGCCTGCTGGACGATTATGTGCACCATAAGGTTCAAGGCTGCTTACACCAAAGTGTTTTTTTAATAAAGCTTTTGCTTCTGCTGGTTGGAATTGCCAGCTATCAAATATGCTGATGGTCGGTTCATATTCGAGTTTCAAGCTTTTCACATAAGCCTCGTTCATGGAACCATCAACAAGAATTTCTGCTGGCCTTAATCTATGAATTTCATTGGCTAATTCTGTATGTGGTAGTTCGGTAAACAAGAATTCTCCTGTCGATAAATCCAAATGGGCTAATCCACAGATCTTTTGCTTGGGGTGACGATATAGTGTACTTAAGAAAACGTTAGCATTTCCATCAAGAAGATTCTGATCCAGCACTGCACCTGGAGTAATAATCTCAGTAACTTCTCGTTTAACCAAGCCTATTGCTTTTTTGGGATCCTCAGTTTGTTCGCAGATAGCAACCTTTAGTCCACTTTTAATCAATTTATCCAGATAGTTATCCAAAGCATGATAGGGAAAGCCGGCTAATGGCACAGGATCGTCATCATTCTTATTGCGAGTGGTGAGAGTAATGTTTAACACTTTTGAGGCAGTAGCGGCATCCTCAAAGAAAGTTTCGTAAAAATCTCCCATCCGGAAGAGGACAAGCTTATCGGGGTGAGCTTCTTTGACCTCAAAGTATTGGCGCAACATGGGGGTGAGTTTGCTTTTATCCATTTAGTATTGAACTACAAAGCTATTAATATCAACGTTGTTAAGCAATACCCGAGCGTGATCTGTATATTCACGGCTTGTGAAAGGTCCTGCCAAAACTACCCAAGTGATTTGTTCCGATGTATTATCTTCATAATATGAGGAAGGGATTTTCATCGCTCTGATGGTTTTGCAAAGCCTTTCAGCGTTTGTTTCTATCGAGAATCTTCCTGCTTGCAAGAAGTTACCATTGATGGGTTTAGCGATTAGCTTAATTGGTTGCGAGCTATCTATCTCTGGAAGTTTGATCTCGGAGATATCGGTACCGGTTTTTGCCACAAAGCTTTCAACTACAAGAGAGCTATCTTGTTCGCATTCACTTTGTATATCCAAAGGAGTGTATGGATATAGAAAGCTCAAATCTATTGCTGGAGCTTTACTTCTAAGGGCAAAAAGCCTCTCTTCAATATTGAAAGCCACTTGGGAGTATTTATTCAATTCGTAACCTTCACGGTATGAATTTTGGGCATTCTTAAAATTGCCACTCAGTTCGTATGCCAAACCCAGTTTGTAAAGGTGGTATTGTTTGTCATAGTTTTTAAGCTGGCCTATTTTATTCAAGCTGGATATTGCGCTTTGATATTTCTTTTGTTTTATATATGAATCCGAGATAAGATGTTGAGCAGCTTCAACTTCTATACCAGAAGCATCGAGCCTGATATAATTCTCGGCATTGGCAATTGCTGTAGAAAAATCATCCAGCCAATAGAATACAACTGCCGTCCAATAGAATCTTTCAACAATATCCGGGGATGTAATTCGACGCAGCAGAGTTTTCGCCTTATTCATATCACGTTCCAAAATATGAATTTTCGCAGCCTCCAACATCGCTAACTGACCATAATGAGTTTTAGAGTATTTTTCTGCACAGGATGTAAGTAAACTAAGAGCATCGGCGTTATTCTTATTTAGAATTGCCTCGTAATATTTTACTAAGGCATGTTCGTCATCTTTGTTGGGCTTTAGTTTTGTTATCGATTGCCGTGCTTCGGAGAGATTCCCTTCGGAAAATAAGCTTTCCAAATGCTTAAAATCCTTGCGTACTTGAGCGTTTAAGCTTAAGCTGAAAGCAATCAAAACCAATACAGGGATCAGTCTAGGCATTTTCGAATCAATCCCCCTGTTAAATTAGCGGTTTTGAATGGAATGCGAAACCTGGCATTTGGTTTAGTACAAGGAACTTCATTGTTTTCTTCATCATATATCTTACTAACCTGAATTCTTATGTCGTTTTTGAACTGAGCGAAGATAATTTCAATAGTATCTGCAACTGATATTTTAGCAACAGTATCTACTACTAATTCATCATTTTCATGTGCAATTATTTTTCCACAATACTCGCAATTTGTGTAATATGCTTTCTTATCGCTTTTTTCCACTATGCCGGCATCTGCATCTGGAAAGCCATAAAAACCTTGCCAGTATGGGCGATGCGAGACTTTTTCCAGCTCATTGTAAAGGAATTTGATGGCAGCTTTATCTTCTGGCGAAATATCAAGTGCAGAACGGTATATTCGAGTTAACTGAGCTACATAGTACTCGCTTTTCATGCGTCCTTCAATTTTCCCTGCATCAATCCCATGCCGGGCAAATAGTGATATTTTATCCAATAAGCAAAGATCTTTGGAGCTAAGAATATAAGATCCATATTGATCTTCTTCGATAGGCAAAAACTCTCCCGGTCGCGATTCTTCAGTTAATGCCCAGTTCCATCTGCAAACTTGAGTGCAAGCTCCGCTGTTTGCGCTACGCTGGTTAAGGTAAGCACTCAGCAAGCATCTTCCAGAGTACGCTACGCACATGGCGCCATGAATGAAACATTCTATTTCCAAATCTGGTAACGCATTTTTTAGCTCCAGAAGCTCTACAAAACTCATCTCTCTGGCGGCAACAATGCGTTTTGCTCCTTGTTGATGCCAGAACATCGCAGCCGCAACCGAGCATACATTGGCTTGAGTGCTAATATGTATAGGAATTGCAGTGAGTTCTTGAACCAGATTGAAAACTCCCGGATCAGAGACTATTACCGCATCGATTCCCGTGTTTTTTAGCCACAGCAAAAATTCTCTTAGGGCGGGATAGTCCGCATTGCGCATATAGGCATTTAATGTAAGATAAAGCTTAACTTTATGACTGTGTGCGTATGCTATTGCCTGTAGCAATTCATCTTTGTCGAGATTATTTGCTGTAGCTCGCAAACCAAATAGCTTGTATCCGCAATAAACAGCATCTGCGCCGTAGTTGATGGCAGTTTTTATCTTATTGAGATCGCCACCTGGGACTGTGAGTTCCATCAATTGCTCATCGAGTTTAACATATCTTCGTTTGATTGAGAAGCCTTCATTTGTTTTCTGAGGGTCTCAATACCTTGAATTGGGCTAATTGTTTTTAGATATTTGCGTAATACATACATTCGATTGATTTCGCTTTTACTAAGGAGTAGTTCTTCTCGGCGAGTACCAGATTTAACCAGATCTATAGCGGGATACAAGCGCATATCGGAAATACTGCGGTCCAAAACCAATTCCATGTTTCCGGTACCTTTAAATTCTTCAAAAATCACTTGATCCATTTTTGATCCGGTATCTATCAACGCTGTTGCAATTATGGTTAGGCTTCCAGCTTCCTCAGTGTTACGGGCGGAGCCAAAAAATTTCTTGGGTTTAATTAAACCATTAGCATCTATGCCTCCAGAGAGCACCTTACCGCTGGAGGGAGTGATGTTGTTGTAAGCTCTGGCCAAACGAGTGATGCTATCTAAAACAATCACAACATCCTGACCCAATTCAATCATTCGCTTAGATTTTTCCAAAATGATTTCTGCCACGTTTGTGTGATTTTTGGGGGATTCATCGAATGTGGACGAGATAACTTCACTGTTTCCAGGTTTTAACACTTTCTTCATTTCAGTTACTTCTTCGGGACGCTCATCAACCAATAGTACGATGAGATACACTTCGGGATGGTTGCTTAATATAGCATTCGCAATATCTTGCAATAGTGTAGTTTTACCGGTTCGAGGAGCTGCAACAATTAAGCCTCGCTGTCCCTTCCCAACTGGCGTAAACAGATTAATGATCCTGGTGCTATAGTTTTGCGGATCAAATTCTAAATTCAACCGTTCTGTTGGGTAGTAGGGCGTCAGTTCGTCAAATGTACGCATATCTTGTAAACTAGATGGAGACATATAGTTCACTGCTTCTACCCTTAAAAGAGCATAATATTTCTCGCCTTCTTTGGGAGAACGCACAGGACCGGAAACCATGTGTCCGTTTTGGAGTCCAAACCTGCGGATTTGAGTAAGTGAAACATATACGTCATCTTTTCCGGGTAAATAGCTATTGTTGGGAAATCTTAAAAAGCCAAAACCATCATCCATAATTTCTAAGCATCCAGTAACGAATGCTAAGCCCTCTTGAGCGGCTTGAAACTCAAATATCTTAAATATGAGGTCAGAGCCTTTATATTGAGAGTATCCGGGTATTGATATCTTCTTAGCCAACTTGGTAAGCTGGGCTTGAGTCATATTAAACAGATCGTCTTCTATGAGCATTATTTATCTCCTTTTTATTTATGTCCTATAATGAGTATTCTTGATGCGCTTGCAAAACCAATTTCATTGATGCGGGCAATAAGTTCTTTACCTTCCAAAATAAGTTCGGGATAGTCTCCCAATTGTTCCAATCTTCTAATTGTATCCTGACAGTTTTTTATTAGACCTGCCGATGTTTTATAATCTTTGGGATCATCAACTTCAGGATAAAACTCCTCGATTTTCATCTGTTTAAGTTTTAAACCCTTGGCAATTTGGATGAGAGCTTCTTTTGTAAAAGTGCTATCATGATATATACCGCTTAAGCTATCCACCTTTGCTACCCAATGATGCATTTTCACATGAGTAAGTTGAGGTTGGCTTTGTTTTCCATCGGCATACATTTCGGTAAGAATAAAAGTCCCTTCTGGTTTTAGAACCCTCATCATTTCCGTTAAGACAATATCCAGATTCTCAAAGTGATGTAGAGAATTTGAAGTGCATACAGTATCAAAATGGCCATCCTCAAACGGAAGCTTTTCCAAATTCATGCGGTAAATCTCCACATTGTTCTCTGGAAACAATTTCTGAGCATAATCTACGCTCTTTTCAGAATAATCTACTCCAATGATCTGAGTATAGCTTCTAAGATACTGTTTAAGCAGATGGATGAATTCACCACGACCCGTTGCTGCGTCCAATACTACTCCACCATCAATTCGGTTCAGATTTTGGAATACGTCTTTCACGGCTTTAACCTCGCTTGTGATTTTTGTGGATTGGCAAAAAAATGAGTTGCCATTTACCTATACATAATAGCTGTGCATTTGCTGTGTTATTGAATACGTACTATCTTTTTCAGCTATTGATTTTTAGTCAAGATAAATCGTTTCGCCCAAGCGATTTTGTTGATTATGCTATTTTAGCGGTGTAAAATTATGTTAGCATTAACATGTTTCTATATAGAAGTACAGCATAGGAGTTATATAGCCAGAACACAAAACACTTGACGTATAATCAGAGCATAGCCAAACTGTTTTAAAACATATCAGGAGAGATCATGAAAAAGTATTGCCTGTTGATACTGCTTATAATGCTTAGCTTAAGTTCCTTTGCTCAGAGAAAAGCATTGGTGATTGGTAATAAAGATTATCAAGATGAGGGTATTCCTACCAGCCTCAATGATGCAAAATTAGCTACTGATGCCTTAAAAGCTATAAATTACGATGTTACTCAGCTTGCAGATCTGGATTATAGCGCTATGAATCAAGCCATTGAGAATTTTGTTAAATCACTCACTACATCTGATGTGGCAGTTTTTTATTATACCGGTTACACAAAACAGATCTCTGGTAAAAACTTTCTGATTCCCTTAAGTGAAAAAGGTGCCAAGGCTTCAAATGAAAAACTGATAAGCATTGAAGATGTTTTATCTAAGCTTAGGAAGGCATCCTATTCGTTTGTGTTTTTAGAAAACCGCAGTCAAAAACGATCCTTTTTCAAGAAATTATGCCCCAAGAACAAAGGCTTGGAAGCCATTGAGAATTTAGGCAACAATCAGGGCTTTGCCATGGCATCTACCTTAGGTAAAGATCTTACCGCACAAGGTGAACGCTATAGCATATTTACTTATACGCTTTTTACGAAAATAACTTCAGATATGTACGATTTTCCA